>JBJTRD010000270.1:0-4486 GCA_046075945.1 Flavobacteriales bacterium | reverse complement strand
AAAAAAGGCCTGACATGGACTATCCAAGTCAGGCCTTTTTTAATCGTCAAGGCCTAGGGGTCACTCGCACCTCGCACCTCGCACCTAAACTGCCACTGCATCAACGGCATGTTCGCGATGAGTGCGATCCACTCCGTATACTGGGCCTTGGTATTCTTCATTATAGGCCAACGCAAGGTTGAGAACGTAAAAGACATTCAACACGCTCACCAGCACATAATCAATTAGTGAGTATTTTCCGAACGATTGAGCGAGCTCAACACAGAGTCGGAAGAAGAAGTACACATTGTAAAACGGAACCAGAAAAAACGCCAGGTGGCTTACGGGCCGACCTACCATTTTCAGAACAACAATCACGTTCCAACCCGGAACGAAGGCAGCCACCCAGGGCTGATCTGCTTTAGCGAACAAACGTGCTGCACCCAACGAACCTATGACGATCAATAATCCCGTCAGGAACGTATACCCCGCATACTCATTCACCAATGACTGAAAAATGCTTGAGGAAACCATGATAAAATAGATTTAGTTATGGAAAAATAAAAGTCTTTCCAATACTAAGACGAAGTGAGAATCAAAGGGTTGCCCCAGGATAATGACTAATGACAAATGTCTAGTGACTAATGCTGCAAAGGTGGTTCCTTCACAATTAGTCACTAGTCATTTGTCGCTAGTCATTCGCCATTAGTACCTATACGTGTCCGACTTATACGGCCCTTCCACTTTCACGCCGATGTAGTCAGCTTGGCTGGTGGTGAGGACTTCAAGTTCGGCGTTTACCTTGGCTAGGTGCAGACGCGCTACCTTCTCATCGAGGTGCTTCGGCAAAACGTATACTTTGTTCTCGTAATTCTTGTGATTTTCCCACAACTCAAGCTGAGCAATGGTTTGGTTGGTGAACGACGCACTCATCACAAACGATGGGTGACCGGTGGCACAGCCGAGGTTCACCAGTCGGCCTTCAGCCAATACGATGATGTCCTTTTCACCGATTGAGTATTTGTCGACCTGTGGCTTGATGGTGTCTTTGGTATCGCCGTAGTTGGCATTCAACCATGCCATATCGATTTCGTTGTCGAAGTGACCGATGTTGCACACCACCGCATTGTGCTTCATGTTTTTGAAGTGACGGTCTACAATGATATTGTGGTTACCGGTTGCTGTAACAACGATATCTGCTTCAGGAATGGCATTGTCCATGCGCTTCACTTCATATCCTTCCATAGCTGCTTGCAATGCGCAAATTGGGTCGATTTCCGAAACCATTACACGCACACCTGCATGACGAAGAGAGTCGGCAGAGCCTTTTCCTACGTCACCAAAGCCCGCAACTACAGCCACTTTACCGGCCATCATGAGGTCGGTGGCACGACGAATAGCATCTACCAGCGATTCGCGGCAGCCGTATTTGTTGTCGAACTTGCTCTTTGTTACAGAGTCGTTGATATTGATTGCAGGCAACAGAAGCGATCCATTCTTTTCGCGCTCATACAAGCGGAGAACACCGGTGGTTGTTTCTTCTGAGATACCGCGGATGCCTGAAACGATTTCCGGATATTTATCGAATACCATGTTGGTAAGGTCACCACCGTCATCGAGAATCATGTTCAATGCCTGACCTTCGCTGAATGCATGAAGCGTTTGTTCGATGCACCAGTCAAATTCTTCGTTGTTCATTCCTTTCCACGCATACACCGGAATACCTGCAGCAGCGATGGCAGCGGCTGCATGATCTTGTGTAGAGAAGATGTTGCATGAGCTCCAGCTCACTTCAGCACCCAGTTCAACGAGTGTTTCAATAAGTACAGCTGTTTGGATGGTCATGTGAAGACAGCCGGCGATGCGCGCACCTGCCAGAGGCTTTGAAGGTCCGAATTCTTTGCGCAAGCTCATTAAGCCGGGCATTTCAGCTTCGGCGAGTTTGATTTCTTTGCGGCCCCACTCTGCGAGGCTCATGTCTTTCACTTTGTAGGTTGTTACCTTGTTGGCTGTTGGAATGCTCATGTTTTTTGGTTTTAAAATCTTGAAAACGAGGGCGCGAAGATACGATTAAGCAGTTGTATTTCGTTAAACAAAACCGAAAAAATTACGGCTTTCGTACGTTTGCGATACTTAGTAACCCATGCAACCGCAAATTGTTCAAGTATCATCCGAAAACAGGTTTTTTGCCCTGGCGTTTTGGACTCCCTCAGAGACAGACGACGAGCTATTTAGCCTCTGGGAATCGCTGAACACTAACGAAGTAATTCCGCGCATTCAATCACCGCATCGCCTGCGGGAGTGGCTTGCATCAAGGGTTTTATTGAATAAACTAGGTATCGAGTCGCTGGGTTTTTTACCCAATGGCAAACCGATTTTGTCGGTTGGTGCACTATCGGTTTCGCATTGTATTGAAAGTGTTGCGATAGTGACCGGTTCCGCAACTATGGGTCTCGATATTCAACTACCTTCCGAGCAGATGGGTGTTATTCGCAGCAAGTTTTGTTCAACGAGTGAGTGGAGCTGGCTCGAGCACCACGAAGAAGCATTGCGAGCGCTTACCATCGTCTGGAGTGCGAAGGAGGCCATATTCAAATATTGGGGTGAGCGAGTTGTTTTCGCTGCCGACATCGAAGTTCTGCCTTTTCGATGCGATGACCAATCTATAATCGCACGTTATTCAGGTGTGCATGGAATACGCGATTTCAATCTATGGCATACAACCCTGCGCGAGATGGAAATAGTGGTAGCAATCTGAGCAGGGCCGAAGTATGAAAAGCCGACGCGTTCGTTCTTTCCTATATTCGTTGCGAACAATTGAACGTATGAAATCACTCTACACAACGGCTTTTCTGCTCCTGTCGTGTTCGATAGTCTTTAGTCAATATCATTTTTCACCTGCTCCTGGGAGTTATGGTAAAGATCCGCATGCTTCGACATCAAATGGTGGGAACCGCGATGTCATTTGGTCGGAAGATTTTTCCGATGGTTTCGGCAGCGGTTGGACAAGTTTTGCTTCAGGAGGAATCGCGTCGTGGGAGTTTCGCGGTCCGAATACGATACCCAACATAGAAGTAGGGTCGCGCGGGAGTTGTGTGGTGGCCAATTTGGGCGAGCCGATTGTCAGTCCAACTGCGGCCAACGGGTTCATGATTTTCGATTCGAACTGGTGGGACAATCCGAGCTTGCCTTGCAGTGAAGCGAACTTCGGCACCGGCCCTGCACCCGGTCCTCACTACGCTACGCTCACTTCACCTTCTATTGACCTTTCTGCCTACGGAAGTGTTGCGCTTAAGTTCAATCAGTATTGTAAAAAACTCACCGGCAATACGTATGTTGAAGTTTCCATCGATGGAGGTTTTAATTGGTTCAACGTTTTTATCAATCCCGAAATCCCAAATCCAACGACACCTTACGATGAACAGATTATTCAGATTTCGACTTTTGTAGCCTATCAGCCGAATGTTCGCATCCGATTTGTTTTTGATGCCATGTATTACTACTGGCAAATCGACGATGTAGAAGTCATCGATACCTACAGCAGTGATTTGGCCATCTCGGGATACAACTACGGCGATTTCGATTTGTATGATCCATCCCACCCAACGGGCTATGAGTATATGCAGTATTCGAAATATCCTACTTCGATGCCTCCCGACCTGAAATTTTCGGCGTTGGCAACGAATCTGGGCGGTGCATTTCAATCGGATTGCCGCTTGCACGTGGATCTGCTTTCCCATCCGTCGGGTACGCTTGTACACCAGGCATCCGGTATCGAGGGCTTCTATATTAATCCCGGAGAAACGCTCGAATTGCGCGCAGGCAATTACCAAATGTCGCCCACGGTGAGTGAGTACAAGTTAGCGTTTCAGGTTGATCAGCTTGAGGTCGATGAGGATGAGTCGAATAATGTAGACACGACATTTTTCTATATCAATGATGTGCAGTATGCGCGCGACCGAATTTTTGCGAGTGCCGTTTATTTGGGAACACCCGATCAGGCCGATGTGGAATATGAGCTGGGCAATGTTTTTCATATTACAGCGGATGACTTGACGTGTCATTCCATCACGGTCGGTGTAGGGGTTGGATCATCGACCCCGGCACAGATAGAGGGAAGGTTGTATCGGTTTGATATTTCATCGGGTGTTGAGGCCGACCTGTTGGGCACCACGCAGCCAATTGATTTGAGTGTGTCGATGTTGAATGGCTATGGCGATCAGGTTTTGACCAATTTGGTTTTTGATACGCCCGTGCAGTTGTATGCAGGAGAAGCTTATTTCGTTGCGGTAGCCAGTTATAACGGGGTCGACAATTTTGTGTGTGCCATGTCGGGCGATGCAGACGAAGGCACTGCGTTGGTTCGTTATTTCCCGAATGAATGGTATTACCTTGATATGCTGCCGATGGTTCGGATGAACTTTGGGCCTTACAACTCGGTCAATGAAGAGTCGGCTCCTATTGCTTCGCTGCGTGTTTATCCGAATCCTGCAAGTGAAGAAGTATT
>JBJTRD010000269.1:0-8691 GCA_046075945.1 Flavobacteriales bacterium | reverse complement strand
CGGATCAATTTCATATTCGCCTGTTGGCCATGCGAACATCATGTGCAGGAAGTTTTGCGTATAGGTATAGCTATTCTTCGGGTACATGATGGGGTGACCGATGCTCACCTTGTGCGCTTGAGCAGCGAGCGTAGCCATCTTCGCGATGAGGCGATGCATGGTAAGCTCGATGTCTTTGAACGGACGATTCGGGTTTTGTGCCTCCGGATAGAAGGTCGACATGCTGGCAATCATCGACGACAATACGCCCATGGGGTGCGCCCCTGTGGGATAGGCCTCGTAGAAGCGTTTCATGTCCTCGTGCACGAGTGTGTGATGGGTGATGCTGGTCTGGAAGTAGTCGAGCTCCTTCTGAGTAGGCAGCTCACCATAGATTACCAAATAAGCCACCTCCAGGAATGAAGCATACTCTGAAAGCTGTTCAATAGGGTAGCCACGATACCAGAGAATTCCATTGTCGCCATCCAGAAATGTGATGGAACTTTTCGTTGATCCGGTGTTTTTAAACCCGGTGTCAAGGGTAATGTACCCTGTTGTTTCCAATAGTTTGCTGATGTCGATGGCTTTTTCATTTTCCGTTCCGACAACAACAGGAAGTTCGTACTCTTTACCTTCCAGAATCAGTTTTGCCTTTTCGCTCATATCGTAAGTGGGGTGATATCAAAATTTGCGGCCGCAAGATAGTTAGCCGGGGGCAATAACAACTAATTCGATCATTGGTTCTTGAAAAACATTCGGAAAGGACCAATTGAACAATTAAGCGCATCTCGTTGTTATAAGCTGAAGTCTACACTACAGGACATGCTAGCGGTTAATTGGGATCAGCATATACTCCACAGGGCCATGAGTGCCAAGCCGCACGATGGAGCAGGTTCTTTGCCTCATTATCATATGGGCGATTCGCTGGAAGTGGCATACTCGTATTGCAAAAATATTACTGCCATACACAGCAAGTCCTTCTACATGGCTTCGTCATTGCTGAGTCCGTCAAAACGAAGGGCTGTACGTGCCTTGTATGCATTTTGTCGCACGACAGACGATATTGTAGATAATGCCTCCAATGCGGGCGATGCAGATTTGCGCGCCTGGCGTGACCAAAGCCTGGGTATATGCCCTCGTTTCAATGATCCGGTATCTATCGCATGGGCCAACACCCGTAAAGACTTCCGAATACCTTCATGCTTTGCGCTGCAGTTAATTGATGGTGTCTCTCGCGACATGCACATCAATCGTTATGCGCATTTCGATGCTCTTGCTGACTATTGTTACGGTGTAGCCTCTACGGTAGGGCTAATGAGCATGCACATCATTGGATACAATGATGAAAAGGCGATTCGATACGCCGTGAAACTCGGTGTGGCTTTGCAGCTCACCAATATTCTGCGCGACATTGCCGAAGACTACAGCAGGGGGCGTATCTACTTGCCACAGGATGAGCTGAACCATTTTGGAATAACCGATGAGCACTTCAGCCGTGGAATAGTGGATGACGCCTGGGCTGAAATGATGAAGTTTCAGATTGCGCGAACCAGAAGTATCTATGACGAATCGTGGCCGGGTATTGCAATGCTGAATGCTGACGGACGCATGGCCATTGCCGCAGCTGCGACTTTCTATAAAGGCATTCTGAGCGATATCGAAAGGCGCGGATACGACGTTTTTTCAGGTAGAGCACGTGTTACGAAATGGGGGAAAATCAAGCAGATTCCCCGCATCTGGTATCATTGTAACCTCGCTCCGGACCTCAGCAAGTTCTCTCCCAACTCCTTATAATTATGAAGCCTGTGAAAAAAGAAATAGTGGTTATTGGTGCCGGTTTCGGCGGACTTTCAGCCGGTATTCGACTGGCCGCTGCCGGTCACGACGTTACACTCTACGACAAGCGTGATAAGGTGGGCGGTCGCGGTTATCAGTACGAAATCAATGGCTTTAAATTCGATGGAGGGCCAACTGTTATGACGGCGCCGTATATGTTCGACGAGCTTTTTGCACTTGCCGGCAAGCGTCGCGAAGATTATTTCGATTTAATTGCCCTCGACCCGTTCTATCGAATCTTCAACAGCAAAGGTGAACCATATAATTATTATCGTGATCTGGAAATGGCCAAAAAGGAAGTGGCTAAATTCAGTCCGGATGATGTGGAAGGCTTCGAACGCTTTGTGAAGAGCACAGAAGAAATTTTCCGACGATTTCATCCGCATACAGAAAAGCCGTTTTTGAAAATGGGCGACATGATGCGCATCATGCCCGACATCATCAAGACCAATACATTTCTGCCGATGTATCACTACGCATCGCGCTATGTGAAAGATGAGTTCATACGTCGCATTTGTTCTTTCCATCCGCTTTTGGTGGGTGGAAACCCGTTCGATACTCCTTCCATCATGGGCCTTATTATTCAATTTGAAAAAGAGTGGGGAGTTCATTATGCTCGTGGCGGTACGGGAGCAGCCGTGGCTGCGCTTGGAAAACTCTTTGTTGAGTTGGGCGGTAAGCTGCGGCTCAACACTGAAGTGGAGGAAATACTCATTGAGAATGGGCGTGCTTCGGGTGTCACGCTAATGGATGGTGCGGTGCACAAAACGGATGTCATTGTATCCAACTCGGACGTGGCCTTCACCTACAAAAATCTTATCAAGAAAAAGAACCGTCCGAAAAAGGTCGACATGTATTTCGACAACTTACAATACAGCAACTCGCTGGTGGTAATTTATTTCGGCACGAAGAAGCGCTACCTCGACAGTAAACTGGCGCATCACAATATAATACTGGGAGAACGCTATCGTGGTTTGTTGCGCGATATTTTCAACGCAAAGTCCTTGCCCGAAGATTTTTCACTTTACCTGCACATGCCAACTATAACCGATGAAAGTATAGCGCCTGAAGGTTGCGAATCGTTCTACGTGCTGAGCCTTGTGCCTCATCTCGACGCCAATATCGACTGGAAGGAAATTGGCCCGAAATACAACGAACGCATACTCGAATTTCTGGAAGAAAACTATCTGCCCGATTTGCGGGAGAATATCGTTGCGATGCATTCCATCGATCCGGTACACTTCAACCAAACCCTCAACAGCCACAAAGGCGCGGCTTTTTCAGTAAAGCCTTCTCTTACACAGTCGGGTTGGATGCGTCCGCATAATAAGTCGTCCTTTTTCGAAGACCTCTACTTCGCAGGCGCAGGAACACACCCCGGGGCAGGCGTGCCAGCAGTGATTGCCAGCGGAAAAATTGCTGCCGAGTTAATCGATCCGGAGGCAGCCAAATCCTGGCCGCGCATGGAAACCCCTTCACTGGGTCAGCCCCCGAAAACGTCTTCAAAAGCGGCTGCAGTCTTCTGATCTATGTCCTCCTCGGCGCACACAGCACCTGCCTATATGGAGCGAGGCTTCTTGCGCAATAGCGAGGAGTGTGAAATAGACGCGCTTACCATAGAAGGAGAAATACCCTCCTGGTTGAATGGCGAACTCATTCGAAACGGCCCGGGTCAGGTATCTATCGACAAACCAATGAAGCATTGGTTCGATGGGTTGGCAATGCTGCATCGATTTCAGATCAAAAATGGTATGGTAGGCTATCGCAGTCGATTTATAGATTGCAAGGCCTATCGCGCTGCGCAGGAAGAGGGGAGGATTTCCTATTCTGATTTTGCTACCGATCCATGCAGAACGCTCTTTCAACAGATTCAAACCATCTTCAATCCTGACCCAAAAATTACCGACAGTGCTAAGGTGAATGTGGGCCAAATCAACGGAAAGACCTTTGCCTGGGGCGAGCCACTGATGCAGATACAGGTCGACCCAAACACCTTGAAAACAGTTGGTGTGTATGATTATGGGAAATATGCAGGCAACCGCATGACAACTGCTCATCCGCTTGTTGATGAGAATGGGGCCTACAACCTTGTTGTACAGTACGGACCGATTAACTTCTATAAGATTTATGAGATAAGCGGTGAAGCTCGGGAACTTGCGTCGGTTCCTGTTCGATCGCCCGGTTATATGCACAGCTTCGGCATGAGCGATCGGTATTTTATCATCGCTGAATTTCCGCTGGTGGTGCAATCAATCATGCTATTATTTCGGGCACGGCCTTTCATCGAAAACTTTCATTGGAAACCATCGATGGGAAGTCGCTTTATAATAATGGATCGTGTTACCGGAAAGCGCGTCTCCAGTATTCATGTGCCCGCTTTCTTCAGCTTTCACCACGTTTTTGCGCGCGAGGTAAATGGCGCATTGGAAGTTGACCTATGCACATACGAGAATGCTGACATCATTCATCGCTACTACAAAGATGAACTGGCAGCGGAAAAAGGCCCATTGCCCAAGGGAACGATGCGGCGATTTAGGTTGGACGTTCAAAACGGACGCTGCCTTGAGACACGCGTGTTGGCCGAAGCTTGTCTCGAGTTGCCGATAATCAATGGTGCATTTGCCCGTCGAAATAGCGCGTATCAATTTGTTTATGGGTGTGGAGTAAGCAAAGACAATCCCAATGAGTTTTACAATCAGTTGGTGAAGCTTGACATCGAAAAGGGAACACATATCGATTGGTATCGCCGGCATCATTATCCGGGAGAGCCTGTGTTTGTGCCTGCTCCCGGTGCCACGCGTGAAGATGATGGTGTGTTATTGTCGGTTGTGCTCGATGCTGATCATGGTAGTTCCTATTTGCTCGTATTGAATGCAGCTAATCTTGAAACGATAGCAAAGGCTGCCATACCTCATAGTATATTATTTGGGTATCATGGAACTTTTTTAACGATGAATTGAAATATGAATAAAATAGTGTATATAATAATCGCCGCATGGATAGTATTGTCCGGTTTCGGATTTCCCCCGGCCAATGGAGTTACGATTAAGATTAAAGGAATAGAAGGAAATAAGGGGCAACTGGCATTGCTTATCTTCAACGGGGCAACCGGTTTCCCATCCGATCATACGAAAGCTTTGAAGCAGGCTATAGTACCCATATCCGGCAATTCGGTGGTGTATAGCTTCCCCGATTTGCCTGCAGGCACCTATGCGGTGACCGTGATGCACGACGAGAATAAAAACAATACGCTCGACACCAACATGTTTGGCATTCCTGAAGAGGGTATTGGTGTGTCGAACGATGCCCTTAGCATGTTTGGTCCACCGTCGTTCAACGAGTGTTCTTTCAAACACAATGGATCGTCAACCTCTATTGAGATAACGCTCGACTATTGATGCGCTTAGTGTTGCTGACTTTTTGTTTGTTGTGCTCCATCGCACTTCGATCTCAGTCCAATGGTGCGGTTGTGGGTCAATGTCGGGATGCCAATACACGCGAACCACTCGAGTTTGTGCAGGTTGTATTGGGTGAAGGAACCACAGGCGCAGTGACCAATGCAGAGGGGATGTTTTCTCTCACTGCTTCTATGGGCAGCTACGCTTTGAAGGCAACACTGATCGGATATGAGCCGTATTTGCTGGCTGAAGTCGTTCTGCAACCTCGCGATACGGTTAAGCTGTTGCTCGAGATGGTGCCCGGCTCGGGAGCATTTCAGGAGGTGGTGGTAGAAGCCGCTCCTTTCAAGCGGGGCATCGATGTGCCCTCTTCCATGCGAAGTCTTGGCGCCAACGAAATTCAGCGCAATCCGGGCAGCGACAACGACGTGTCGAAGGTTATCCGCACCTTACCCGGTGTAACCGCAACTTCTGCATTCCGCAACGATCTGATTATTCGTGGAGGAGCCCCCAACGAAAATCGGTTCTTTCTGGATGATGTTGAAATACCCGTCATCAATCATCTGGTTACGCAAGGAGCCAGCGGTGGAGCATATTCTATTATCAACGCCAATCAACTTCGAGAGGTAGAATATATGAGTGCGCAATTCCCCGCCAATCGCGGAAATGCCTTGAGTTCTGTTTTTAATTTTCAGTTGAAGGAAGGGAACAACGATAGCTTGCATGTGGTGGCTCGACTGGGCGGGACTGATATGGGAATTGGTCTGGATGGGCCAATCGGTAAGCGTGTCAACTATTTGGCAACCCTTCGGAGATCGTATCGGCAATACATTCTGAAGATGCTCAACTTTGCATTTTCACCTGTGTATAATGATGCTACATTGAAGGTGCGGATTAAGCTCAATCCACGCAACACCATTACGGTTCTGGGTATCGGTGCCATCGATGATTTTAAGCTGAACACCGAAGTAGGTAATAATGAAATTCAGCGCTATTTGCTCGAAAATTTGCCCTTCAGCGATCAATCGAACTACACGGTGGGTGCAGTGTATAAGTCGTATCGTAAGCATGGTTTCTTCATGGTAACGGGCAGCAGAAGCGAGTTGAAGAATAGCGCCGAGAAGTATTACAACAATGACTCTTCCATTCCTGAAAACCTTTTGCTCAAATACAATTCGCGAGAATGGTCGC
The DNA here is from genome assembly GCA_046075945.1 of Flavobacteriales bacterium. Classification (GTDB taxonomy): domain Bacteria; phylum Bacteroidota; class Bacteroidia; order Flavobacteriales_D; family Sanyastnellaceae; genus JAIBBG01. The sequence goes on along the minus strand of JBJTRD010000269.1, from coordinate 2,287 downwards.
ACCGAGTGCGTGCCGAGTACACGCTTACGGCCGAGCATTTTAAATGGAATACCGGTATTTCATGCGAAGATATTCATGGAGAATTCGATGTGTTTACCCGCATATTCAATGAATATGGTCCCATCGAGGTGCGTTATTTTTCGCCGGTTGGTTTTCAAAACTATGCGGCTTACACACAGCTCAGTAAGGGGTGGTTCAACGATCGGGTGACTTTTACGGCCGGTGGTCGCGCCGATGGCAGCAATTACAATGAAAAATTGAAACTCCCTTGGGAACATCTTTCCGGCAGAGCGAATCTTTCGCTGCAGGTGGTGAAGGGAGTGAGTGTGCAGACCGGTGTTGCCAATTACTTTCAATTGCCTTCGATGATGACGCTGAGCTATCGCAATTCCGGCGTGCTCGACAATAGGGAACGGACAGAGTTTGTGGAGTCTGTTCATTATACGGCGGGCGTCAAATGGGATACACCCATAGCAAGCCGATTGAATGTGGAGGGTTTCTATAAACGTTATCCCAACTATTTGATGTCGTTGCGCGATAGTATAAGCATTGCTCATGTGCCTGCCGACTTTGGTGTTTTCGGCAACTACCCGGTGAGCTTCGATAGTAAAGGCCGTGCATACGGTGTTGAATTTTTGTACCAGCAGCGTTTGTACAAAGGTTTCTATGGAATGATATCCTATACGCTTTCGTGGAGTGAGTATCTCGATAAGCGCAATACCTATGTGGCATCAGCCTGGGATGCAAGACATGTGGTAAGTTTAACACTGGGAAAGCGTTTTGGCACTCAGTGGGAAGCGGGTCTCAATTGGCGATATCAGTCTGCGATCCCCTATACACCGTTTAACGATGAATTGTCGGCACAGCGACTGGTTTGGGATATCAACAATGCAGGGGTTCGCGATTTTGATCGATTGAATGCACTGCGCGGGAAGTCGACCAGCATATTGAATCTTCGTGTGGACCGAATCTATAATTTCACGGGTTGGACGTTGAACGTATATATCGATTTGGAAAACGTCACGGCCGATGCCGATAGTCAACAGGCACTGATACTTGATCGAAACCCGGATAGCGATGGCAACCCGACAGGAAGTGGTATTATTGAAAATCCGGAGGCGGCAATAGAGCAGCAGCGCTATCGATTAAAGAGTATTGCGAATGCACAAGGTGCATTCATCCCCACATTCGGTTTCATTGTGAGCTGGTAAGTGTCTCAAGTATTATGTCTTACTTTCGTCGCGCTAAAAACGAAAAATGATGCGCAAAAAGATTGTCGCCGGTAACTGGAAGATGAACAAATCATGGTCGGAAGCCAACGAGTTGGCTTCAGGACTTTCAGAAATACAAGGTAATTTTCCTACCGGAGTGCAGGTTATTCTGGCTCCGCCTTCAGTGTACCTGCAAGGGTTGCGCGAGGCTCTTCCTTCGAGCATTTCATTGGCCGCTCAGAACTGCTCACAGCACGATGCGGGTGCATATACGGGCGAAATCAGCGTGGGCATGTTGTCGTCCATTGGCATTACACATTGTATCATCGGTCACAGCGAGCGCCGCCAGTATTTTGGTGAAACCAATGAGATCATTCGAGAAAAAATCGACGCATGCTTACGCGGAGGTATTACACCTGTCTTCTGTTGTGGTGAATCGTTGTCGGAGCGAAATTTCAACAAGCACTTTATAACGGTGACGAATCAGGTTCAGCAAGCGCTGTTTCATCTTTCCGCTGAACAAATTAAGCAGGTTGTCATTGCGTATGAGCCCGTGTGGGCTATAGGCACAGGCGTTACGGCCACCAATGAACAAGCAGAGGAAATGCATGCGTTTATTCGCGGTATTGTTTCTGAAAACTATGAAGGAGCAGTAGCCGATTCCATTTCTATTTTGTATGGTGGCAGTGTGAATGCCGGCAATGCTGCCGAGCTCTTCGCTTGTCCCAATGTGGATGGTGGGCTGGTGGGTGGAGCTTCACTGAAGGTTGCCGATTTTTCGTCTATTATACAAGCGGCGCGATGAATTATATAGAGGTGTCCTTTGAGCTGCGGCCGTTGCTGCCCGCACGCGAAGTATTGGTGGTCGAATTGGCTGAGCGCGGTTTCGAGAGTTTTGTAGAAACTGATGAGGGATTGAAAGCCTACATACAGGAGGGAATCTTTACAACTGAATTGCTTCACGATTTGATGGCTGCTGCCATCCCCGAGCAACACCTGGAATTTGCTACGGCAGTTATTACCGATCAAAACTGGAATGCACAATGGGAAAGCAACTTCGATCCGATTTTGGTCGA
>JBJTRD010000268.1:0-5605 GCA_046075945.1 Flavobacteriales bacterium | reverse complement strand
TTCTGATAATCCTTTTCGAATTTGGATGGATCAGCATCGGGAAAACGCAGGAACTTCTCAAAATAATCGAGCGCCTTTTCATATTCACGGTCGGCATAGCACATAGCTCCGAGGTAATAATACACTTCGCTGTGGTAATTGGGGCAGAGCTCATCGAGTTGTTGAAAGTGTTGCTTGGAAGAGGCGAACGAGCCACCGCGCTTGGCTACCTTAAATTCAATTTCACCCAATCGCATAAGACATGGAGTGCACTTGGAATCTTCCTCCAATGCTTTTTCAAGAAATTCGATTCGCTCGTTGGTTTCATATTTCTTCATGTCGAAACTTTGATCGAGCAGCTTCTGAATTTTACCCGAGGGCTCATAGGAGCAGCCATCCTGGGCCGGAATATGAAGCGGAAGGAAAATGAAAAGAAGGAAGAGCGTGCGCACAAAAACGAGCTTTTGGATTTTCATCGGTCCCAAATTAACAAAATACCGATGCCCCTATTGTGCGAGTAATCACAGTTTTTTTTAACGAACCATGGTAATGATTCCTTTCAATGTCTGCATATCGCGCTCGACGCCTCGGGTAGTCAACACGTAATTGTAAATTCCCGCAGATACAAAGTGTTTCCCATTGCGATGCTCACCCATCCACACCTCACGGTAATCGCGCGAGTCGAAAACAGTTTCTCCGAATCGATTAAAAATTTGCCAGCGGTAATAAACAGGTTCATAGGTAAACGATGGAACTATGAAATCGTTGATGCCGTCATTGTTTGGTGTAAAACTGTTCGGAACAAATACACGAAACTCATCTCTCACTTCAATGGAGGCCTCATAAAACGATGTGCATCCTGCTGTGTCACTTGCTACGAGTTGTACAGTATACATATCTGGCTCTTGCGGCAATTCGAGCGCCCAGAGTGTATCGGTCCAAATCAGCGAATCTGCGCCAAGCACCGTCCAAAGCAACGAGTCGGCATTTTCGGATGTGCTGGTGAGAGTCACCAATGGTTCCGCAAAGGGCACGATCCAATCGGAGGCTTCAAACGAAGCGCTTACAGGCGGCGGTTGCGTAATGCTGATGGATTGGCTTACCTGACAATCGGGAGAAAACACAATTTGCAATGTGTAATCGCCGGCGCATGCTGTGCTTATTTCGGCAGGCTGACCCGTGGTCGATTGTCCGTCCAATATAATAGTGAGCCCCGCCGGATTATCGTTCGTAACACTTACCACGCCATCACATATTCCAAAGCATGATGCGCCTGTAACCGAGGTGCTTGATTGCGGTGGATAGTTAAACTGCACCTCGAAGCTTTCAGTCGATGTGCAGCCCTGGTTGGTAACTGTAGCTTCGATAACGTAATTGCCGGGTGATTCAGCGGATATAAGAGTTGTGCCTTGCGCAGGAAAGTCGATGGTAATGCCGGGAGGCGCATCCCACAGAATCAGTCCTCCATTGAATTCAGCAGTAAAGGTTTCAGACAAATCACAGAGTATGGTATTATCGGGCATAGTAACGATTGCATCCAGAGCCTGCACAGAAATGGTCGTGTCGCGGCTGCACCCTGTATTGTCGGTGAGTGTGATGTCGTAAAAACCCGTCTCGAGGTTGTTCACCGTAAGGCCTCCTTCGGGCATTCCATCGACCAGCATGGTATAAGGACCATTGATAGCTTCTCCCAAGAGGTTCATGTCGATGATAGCACCAATGTCATTACAACCCGGAGTGACGACGGCTTCGAAAAAGAAATTGCCCGACATATCGAGCTGAATGGGTTGCTGTAATTCGTTATCGCAGATATCAGCCAGTATTTCACCATTGATAGTGGTCAGCTGCAGTTGTAGACCGGCAGGAAAGGGCACGGGGCCAATTTGAAATGTTAGCTCACTTGCCAGGTTGGGTGTGTTGGTCGAAAATGCAGTTACTGAATAGCCGGCAGGGCTCAGGCTAAAATCGGCGGCTGTAAGGGTGCTCACATCCACTTCTTCGCTCAAGGTCATTACCACTTCGCCGGTGCACCAGTTCGTTTGAAGATCAGCAATAATGGGTGGTGTGTTATCGAAAATACTAACGGCGGTGCTGCCAAAATCGAGGGTATAACCATTGAGTGTTTGGCTGAAGTTCATCACGACCAGGGCATAGAGGTTGCCCGCTTCTACATTTACGTCTGCATTGAAGGGTGGGCCGGCAGCATTGCCCGGTCCATTGAAGTTACCCGCACCACCATTGGCTGTCGAGATGCCTGTAGGACCATTGGGCGTGGGCGCAAATTCACCGAACGAATTGCAACTAATTTCGGGCGATAGTCCGCTGTTGATTCCTGCGCAGCCATTGTCTGTAATATCGAACAGCGACCAGTCGTAATCGTCGGACTCATTATTAGGGTCTAGCACAAAGCCAAATAAGCCATCGGCCTGGGGCGAGAAAATATACCATGCACTATTGAATTCGCCCCCCGTCTGGCAGCTTCCGGGAGCCACTTCAAAGGTATTGCCAGTGCCCGAAGGCGAGTTGTTTTCATCGTACACGAAGTTGCACACGGAAATAGCCGTGTTGCAATCGCTCTGCGCCCGTGCGATTGCCCCCATGAGGCATAGTGATGTAATGAATAAGAAGTGTCTCATGCGCACCGATGGTGAGACGCTAATATAGGGTGTTGGGTTGTATGGAGTCCACGCGCTACTTTCCGATCCACACCATCACCTTCATGCTTTCCCCTCGACCGGCGCCGGAGGGGCCAACTTTCAATAACCATGAGTCCGTTGTTTATCCCAATAAAAAAGGCCATCGCATCGCGACGGCCTTTTTCTGAATAAATTATTTCATTAATGCTGCACTACAACCTGCTCGTTGAAAGTGCCGACTGCCGTAGTGACGGTCAAATTATAGATGCCGGTCGGAAGACTCGAGGTTTCAAATGACACTGCCGACTGTGTGTTGCCGCCGCTGAACACAAGGCGACCAAATGAGTCATACATGCAAACCGAAACGATGGCCTCCGTGGCCTGCACACGTACGTTGTCATTTGCAGGGTTCGGATAGACAGTTATAGGATTGTAATTATTGGTTTCAACTCCCAGCGTATTTGTGCAGATAGTCGTTACCTCGGAATCGGTAAAGTCACCCCCTGTGGCAACAACCACTCCGTTGGGATTGATGACTTCATACGAACCATTGCCCCATGTGCAGCAGATTCCGTCGCCATAGGAATCGTAGATAGTGAACTCATAACAACCGGCTGCCACGCACACATCGAGATTCACAGTTCCGCCCGTGTAAGAATCGCCGGAGGCGATTGTGTTACCAGCGTCATCCTGTATGTCCCAGGAAGTTTCTTCTGGATAATCATCCAATACTATATTCACACTGAATGAACTTGCATTTCCGCTAATGGCATTGAATGAGATGGTCGTGCTGTTGTTGTTGGTAATATCATCTGCAGCAGTTCCATTCACGCTGGTAATCCACACCGTAAGCGTATTCGAACCATTGGCGGCAGTGAGCGTTGGTAAATTCACGGTGGTCGACAGGTTGCTGTTCAAGGCTCCATTCCAGTTGATGGTGGATGTTGTTCCGCCGTTCAATTGGTAGTTGATGGTGCACGATACAAGCGTGGTTGTGCCATGATTAAAAAGTGTAAATACCGGGCTCACCTGATCGGAGCAGTTATTGGCAGCCACGTTACTAATACCGCCCGATTGAGCGTCGAGATTAGGTAATGTAAATCCTTCGGGGTAGCCGTCCAGTACCAATATGCCTGTATTGAGCGGGTCGAGCCAGTCGCGCAAACGAGTGGCAGCTGTGTTGCCATTATCCCAGCTCACGCCAAAGCGTCCATAGAAATCATATTGTCCATTACCCACACTTCCGCTGCATGCGCTTGCGCCGCCAAACAACTGACCGATGATGCGGTGATCTTGGTTGAACAGAGGGGAACCGCTTGACCCCGGCTCAGTAACGGCCAGTTCCCAGTCGTCGACCCACCACACCTGGGCACCGTTGCCTGTTGCATGATAGGGCGCATCGTCTTCGCGTGAGAACTTTTTTACATTGCCAACCGGGTGGTGAATGCACACGGCTGAAGTGGATGCAGCCTCGCTATCAGACGCATCCCATCCCGCATACTGAACATCATAAGAGGCCGGTGGTGTGTCATTTAAGAGCAACAGCGCGAAGTCGCTGCCGCCGTTGTTTGCGATTAAATCAGCACCTGAAATAAGGTCAGTTGTAGGCCCGGTGTTACCGGTGCAAGAAGTCGCTTCATGGTTAAAATAGAATACCCAGTTGCCTGTGTTCGAACCTTGCGTGCAGTGATTGGCCGTCAGGAAATAGGGTGTTCCATCGTTGGCAGTATTGTTTACAAGTGCGCCGGTGCAAATACCACTTCCTCCTTGCACGATAATGGCCACCGAGCGCTTTTCAATTTGCCAGTCGGCTGCTTCGGGGCAGTTTACGTTCACGTTGCAAGCACCCGAACTACCGAATGGGCCACGAAGCGCATCGACAGCATCCTGCACAAATGGGCTGCTCGCAAACGGGCGATAGGTGTGCACCACTTCACCAACGGTGAGTGCAGATTGGCTGAACAAATGAGTAGGGCAGGTATATTCCACTACGATTTTATCGCCATGCACAAGGCCACAAGGCAAAACGCCTGAAGGCTTCATGTTCTTGTGGTTGAATGCTCCGAGAAACTCCTTCCGGTCAGCCGACCAAATGAATACCTGGCCGCCTTTTGGCACCACAAACTCATCGAAGCGTATGCTCATAGAAAGTGAACCAGGGCATTCGAGTCCGAGCAACCAAGTGGTCGTTCCGTTGCCGGCATCTGTAATTATGATACCGGAGTTATTGATGTTGAAATTGGTTTCGAATTCCACTCCAAAACGGTAGGGAATGTCTTTGTACTGATCGGTGATCGCATCTTCCAGGGCAAGGTGCTCGCGATCAATAGCACCCATGCGCTCAAAGCGAAGGTCGTTCGAGGTTGTTTTCACCTCCCAGTTTTTCGGTTGTCCTCCATGACTAAGTTGAGCCATAGATGCTGTGCCCGCTGCGAGGCAAAGAATAGTTAGTATCGGTTTTATCATTGCTTGGTTTTTTCGAAATCTAATACCGCTCACTTCGAGCAAATCTTGGGTGTTTAAACGAAAAAGAGATGGAAATTTCCACCTCTTTTTCCGCATGCGAACATATACAATTTACTTTATCACAACCCTACGAATGTTACCACTCGGTGTGTTTACCACAACGGTGTAAGCACCGCGGCTCCAAGAAGCCGTTTCGATTACATGATTGGTAACTTGGTTAGAAACCACCAATTGTTCTTGCAGCATCAAAGCACCGGTCATGTCGTAGCAAGTCACCTGCGCATTGCCTGCGATGACCGACTGAATGTTGAGTGTGAGCTCATCGTTGAATGGGCAAGGATATGCTTCCAAAATGGCATCAGCATTCATCTCGTTTACACTGTTAGGTATCGCATTCACCACGTTCAGCGTAAAGCCGGTCATTGGCATACCGCCGGGTAAGAAGTCACCTTCCGGAGTTACCGTGAAGGTGAGGCAAGTGGTGCCGACGCATCCGTTGGCCATTACCGTGAGGCATACGGTAT
>JBJTRD010000267.1:0-6254 GCA_046075945.1 Flavobacteriales bacterium | reverse complement strand
CAAGTACGCTCGAACATTGGAGTACAAGTTCCTTGTGTTTGGTTTCCATCAGTATAACTTACAGTGAATTCGCTGCAGTTGTCGAAAGCTACAGGAGCAATTACATCTGCTTCTGTTCCGCACTCATATACGAACGAGCTTTCGTTAACAGCCCAAACCGGAGCTGTATTGTCTGACACGTTGATGTATTGAGTATAAGTAGCAGCATTGCCACAAGCATCGGTTGCAGTGTATGTACGTTCGATGGTATAAGAAGCAGGGCATGAGCCTGGAACTACTACATCGTTGTGCGATACGATCACATCAGAGCAGATGTCTTCAGCTGAGGCTGTTGCCACTACATCGTCTGCATTACAATCGCGCTCTTCGTTAGAAGGTACGTTTGTGAATACTGGTGCAGTGCTGTCAACAATAGTTACAGTGCGTGAAATAGTTGTGCTATTTCCGCAGTGGTCTTCTGCTGTCCAGCTCTGTGAAATGATGGTAGTACAATCATCCTGAGCAATACCTGAAACAGCAGTCAGAATCAACTCCTGATCGCAGTTGTCAGACCATACCGGCTCGTAGGATGGCACTTCTTCACCACACTCGATAGTTACATCAGATGGAGCAACTTCTACAGAAGGAGCGGCCTCATCAACCAATGTGATAATCTGTTGTATCAAACCTTCCGTTACATTGCCACAAGCATCGCTTACTGTGTAAGTGCGGATGATGCGACCTGCGCAACCACCACTCACATATTCATCATTGAAGTCGATTGTTACATCGTTGCAATCTGTTGCAGAAATCATTACTTCGTTGCTAACGTTGTCACAAGGCATTTCAATTTCAACTTCGTAAGCATTCACAACCGGAGCTTGAGTATCTGCGATAGTGATGTACTGAGTGAACCATGAATTGTTTCCACAAGCGTCGGTTGCAGACCAAGTGCGAACAATTACACCCTCACAAGAGTTGCCATCGAAATCAGCATCCTGATATGAAAGCGCTACGTCGCCGCAGTTATCAGAGGCAGATGGTTCAATTACAGGAATTTCAACACCACACTCGTAAGTGTAAGCGTTGTTTTGATCTGCAAATACAGGAGCAGTTTCGTCCAATACATGCACATAGCGAGTTTCGACCACCTCATTGCCACAGTTGTCATAGGCACGATATACGCGCGCAATTGTGTAACTCTGAGGGCAGTCGCCTTCAATAGTCGATTCAGAAACGGCTATTTCAACATTGTCGTCGCAATTGTCGGCTGCAGCATAAACTCCGAATCCTGGAACGGCATCTTCACAACTGATAGAAGCATCTTCAGGCAATGAAGTGAAGTATGGATTGGTAGTATCAACAATGGTTACAACTGTAGTTGCTGTTGTTGAGTTGCCGCAGTGGTCTGTAGCAGTCCAGCTATAGGTTTCTATTGTTGTGCATTCTGTAGAAACTGTAGTGAAGTCAGAGGTGATATCAAGCTCTTCATCACAGGCATCAGTAAATGAAGCAGGTACCACAGAGTATTCGTCGCCACACTCTACAATCATGTCTTCATTTTGATAAGCAACTTCTGGAGCAATCTCATCGGTCAGGTGAATCACCTGGATGAAAGAAGCTGATACGTTTCCACAAATATCCGTTGCAGTGTAAGTGCGAATAACATTTCCGGCACATGATCCTGATACTATCATATCAGTATAGGTGATGTTTACCTCACTGCAATTGTCGGTTGCTTCAACATAAATACCGATGTAGTCACCACACGGACGATTCAACTCATAGCTTCCGGTGATTACAGGAGCGGTAGTGTCCTGAATGTGGATGCTTTGAACGAACATGGATGAGTTGTCACAGTTGTCAGTGGCGGTCCACATACGCATAATAGTGCTGTAGCATGCATCGCCTTCTGCTTCGCTGTCAACATAGCTCAAAGAAACATTACCGCAATTGTCTGCAGCAGCAGGCTCAATTACCGGAACTTCAGAGTTGCACTCGTAGGTGAACTCACTTATTTGTTCTTCAAACATTGGAGCGGTCTCATCAACTACAGTAATGGTCTGAGTTTCTACAACTTCGTTTCCGCAATTATCATGACCGCGATACACGCGATAGATGAAGTAATTCTGAGGGCATGAACCCGGCATCATGTCTTCGGCAAAGAAGATATCTACGTTTTCATCACAGTTGTCAGTTGCAACCGGATAGACCACTGCAGGAACTTCTTCATCACAGCTAATTGTCAAATTAGCTGGGAAGTCTACGAATACAGGGGCCGTAGTGTCTTGTACGTGGATAGTGCGAGTTTCAGTAATTGTATTTTCACAGTCGTCAGTAGCAACCCATGTGCGAACGATGTCATAGGTTTCAGGACAATCATCATCCTGGCCAATGAATTCTTCCGTGTAGATTACTTCTATTTCCTGATCACAATTGTCAGAAACAGTAACTCCACCATTGCCATTCAATACAAGGTCTGAACATTCAACAGTAGAGTTTTCGGGCAAACCAATCAGTACGGGTGCAACTTCGTCGTTGATAGAAACGAACTGCTCAGCATCGGTGTAATTACCGCAAGCATCGGTAGCGCGATAAATACGGTACCAAACACCGAGGCAGCCGCCTGACTGAAGTTGGTCTTGAATCAATTCAACGGTTACACTGCCGCAGTTGTCTGTTGCAGTTGGAGCAGGAGCTGTTTCGCCGCATGTGATGTGAACATAGTATTCATATGCGTTGAAAACAGGTGCGGTATTGTCTTGAACGTTGATAGTTTGAGTGAATGTTTCAGAGGCATTTTCACACTGGTCAACACCATACCATGTACGAACAATTGAATATCCGCAATCACCTTCTACAGTTGTTTCGTTGAAAATCAATGAAGGATTCTCATCGCAGTTGTCGGCAATAGTAACTTCTGCAGCTGCAGGTACTTCAGCATCACACTCGATGCTGATTTCGCTCGCCGGCAGATTGTTCAATTGCGGAGCTGTAGTGTCGAGAACGGTAATTGTCTGAGAACACTCAGTGCTATTTCCGCAAGCATCGGTTGCAACCCACGTACGAGTGATTGTTGAAGAACAAGCACCGTTTTCAGCGGTCTCACCAACATATTGAACCGATACAGCAGAGCAGTTGTCAGTAGCCTCTAAATTCGAAGCAACCGCAGGAAGCTCGTCAGAGCACTCTACAGTCAAAGCTGCAGGGCATGCTGTGAATTGAGGTGCAGAGGTATCAATTACAGTAATTGACTGACTAACGCTCTGAGAGCGGTTTCCACAAGCATCTGCTGCCGCCCAAGTAATGGTGCGGGTGTAAGAACAGTCTGTTCCTTCTGTAACGTCGCTTATAACAATGACAGATACATCGCTGCAATTGTCAGTAGCTGTAGGAGCTGTGAATTCAGGAACTGCAGGACACTCAATGACTGCATCAGCGCCGGCTGCAGAAACAACAGGTGCTTCATCATCAATGATGGTCAAGCGTTGTGTTGCAGTAGAGGTGTTACCACACTCGTCTGTTGCAGTCCATGTGCGTTCTATGATAATAGCACACTGATTGTCCTCGTCTCCGAATGCACAAATGAAATCACCGGAATTATCAGCGCCTTCGTGGAAGCTCATGTTAACGGCTTCCATAGCATCCAACAATTGAGTTCCTGTGTATGCATTGCTGCAGCCGCCGATTACATCATTGGCAATTGCAATTACAGAATTGATTGTCATGCCTGCGAAGGTTCCGCTGGCATAGGTCAAGTTGCCAAGGTTTGCACCTGAAGCACCCAGATTTTCATCGTATGCATCGAAACCGGTGTTCAACATGGCTGCAATCAACTGGTCAGCAAAATTGTTGCTGAATACATCTGCACTTGGGTTCACGATGTTTCCTGCAGGAAGAACGGCAGAACCGCCACCTGATGGAAGCCAGTCTTCAATTGCTTGAGCGCTGGTGAAAGTGAATGATCCATTAGCACAACCGATGGTCAATCCATTCGGGAATGCAGCGTCGAAATTGTTGTCGCGATACTGACCAGAAGTGCTGGTAGAAGGAGAGCCCCAGCCACCTTTAGAGTATGTGGTGTATACGCAGATTTCTTCATCAACGTAGCTCAATTCAACATTGCCACAGTTGTCTGTTGCAACGGCAGTTCCGAAAGATGTTCCGTCGATGCAGCTGCCTGTGATATCACTGAGTTCTTCAATTACAGGAGCAGTAGTGTCTACTACATTGATAGTCTGGCTAACTGTTCCTGATTCGTTACCACAAGCATCAACAGCTTTCCAGGTCTTGGTGCGGCTGTATGTGTTACCACAACCAGCTTCAGTTATATCAGAAACTTCAATTACTTGAGCATCGCCACAATTGTCGCTCGCTGTTGGAGTAGTAAATGAAGGCTCTGCAGGGCATTCGATGGTAGCATCGGCACCGGCAGCACTGATAGAAGGCGCAGTAAGATCTACTACAGTGATTGTTTGACTAACGGATTCTGATTCGTTACCACAAGCATCAACAGCTTTCCAGGTCTTGGTGCGGCTGTATGTGTTGCCACAAGCAGCTTCTGTTACATCAGAAACCTCAACTACCTGCACATCGTTACAATTGTCGGTAGCTGTTGGAGCGGTGAATTCAGGCTGGGCAGGACACTCGATGGTAGCATCGGCACCGGCAGCTGAAATTTCAGGTGAAGTAGTATCCTGAACAGTAATAACCTGAGTGGCTGAAGAGACATTTCCGTTAGAATCAACAGCGGTCCAGGTGCGAGTGATAGTAGCGTAGCAGTTGTCGCCGGTAATTACTTCTTCAAAGTTAATTTCCAGGCTATTTCCGCACACATCTTGACCATCCACTACCGGCGCTTCCGGAATAAATCCGCACTCAATTACTTCGCTGAGTTCAGGCAAGTTGAGTAATACAGGATTGTTTTCAATAACGATATTGATTTCACTTTCATCCGTTACAGAGTTGCCACAATCATCAGTCGCTGTAAAGCGGCGAACGATGCGCTGGCCACGTGCAAGTGTTATTGTTTCTTCTTCGTAAGTGATTTCCAGATTGCTGTCGCAAGCGTCTGCGAATGTAGGTTCACCATACTCAGCTTCTTCCTGACACTGAATGAATTGGTCGGCAAGAGGAGTAAGAACTTCGGGAGCAGTAACATCCTGAACATTGATGGTCTGAGAAGCAGACGAACTGTTTCCGCAAGCATCCGTAGCAGTCCACGTGCGTGCAACGCTGTAGTTAGCCGGACAATTGCCGAGGGAAGTAACGTCTTCGAAGGTAAGTTCAAAGTCACCACATGCATCGGCGGCTGAAGCTTGTGCAAGCTCTGGCATAGCCGGGCAGTCGATGGTGCTTGAAGCAGGAAGCTCAGCAAAAATGGGTGCAGTCACATCAACTTTCCAGCTGATAGTGCGACTGATAGTGCTTTCGTTGCCGCACTCATCCATAGCGGTGAATGTGCGGGTTTGAGAGCGTGAGCAACCGTCTTCAGAAACTTCGCTGTCAGATGATGTAACCGGAAGTTCACCATCGCAGAAGTCTTGTGCAGAGGCAGAACCCAAGGCAGCTTCAATTTCTTCAGCAGTTGGGTTGCAGCCGAGGTCAGAACCATTTTCTACAGAACCGGAAGCCGTCAATACAGGAGCATCGAGGTCGATTTTGTAGGTTACGCCTCGTGAAGCTGTTGTGGTATTTCCATAGCGGTCTGTTCCAACGACACCGCGTGTAATGGTGAGAGTGCAGCCAGGACCCTGAATGGTGTCGTTGGTTATCACAACTTCTACTTCCTCGTCACAGTTGTCCGAAACAGTTATAGTGCAAAGAGACTCTTCAATCTCGGTATCCGATGGATTGCAGCCCAAATTTGTGGTTACACTTGTGGTGGTCTCGCAATTGTAAGTGATAACGGGTTCTTCCAAGTCAACAATCCAGCTGATAGAGCGTGAAATTGAGCTTTCATTACCACATGCATCAACAGCACTGAAGGTGCGTGTTTGTGAGTAATTACAGCCATCGATTATAACGTTATCATCAGAAACGCTCACTGGCAAATCACCGTCGCAAATATCGAATGCAGAAGCTGTTCCCAAAGCGGCGTCGATTTCTTCAGCCGATGGGTTACCGCCCAAGTTAGCACCATCTTCAACAGAACCTGAAGCCGTTAGTACTGGTGCATCGAGGTCGATTTTGTAAGTAACACCGCGTGAAGCCGCTGTTGTGTTTCCATAACGATCAGTTCCAACTACTCCGCGAGTAATTGTAAAAGTGCAACC
>JBJTRD010000266.1:0-2979 GCA_046075945.1 Flavobacteriales bacterium | reverse complement strand
CGCCGGTCCCCGAGCGAAGTCGAGGGGCGGGCGGCCACGATCTACCGAGGAGCAGTCCCTGAGCGAAGTCGAAGGGGTGGAATCTCCTACTGAACCCGCAACAAAAAGTAATTCTTCTTTCCGCGCTGCAACAACACAACGTCTCCTGCAAGTACGTCCGTGATGCTCAGCATGCGCTCAGCATCGACCTTCGCCTTGTTGACACTGATGCTTCCTTCCTGCAATGCCCTGCGAGCTTCTCCATTCGACTTCATAAAACCGCCAGCTACCATCGCCTCCACAATCGAAATACCGGCCGACAACTCGGCACGCGATACATCGCCCTGAGGCACACCTTCAAAAATTTCAAGCAACATATCACTGCCCAACTTTCGTAAGTCTTCATCGGTACTCTTGCCAAACAATATTTCAGACGCAGCAACGGCCGCTTCGTAATCGGCCTGCGAATGCACACGACACGTTATATCCTTTGCCAACGCCTTTTGCAACGGTCTCTTACCCGGATCTTGTCGCTGCTCAACTTCCAACGCCTCTATTTCGGCGCGAGTCATCAACGTGAAAATGCGGATATAGGTCGACACATCTGCATCGCTCGCATTCAACCAAAACTGATAAAATTTATAGGGTGATGTGCGCTTAGGATCCAGCCAGATGTTGCCGCTCTCTGTTTTGCCGAATTTCGTTCCATCCGCTTTCTTGATCAGAGGCGTTGTCAAAGCAAACGCCTGTCCACCATCCTTCCTGCGAATCAACTCCGTGCCCGTCACAATATTTCCCCACTGATCGCTCCCCCCCATCTGCAACATCACACCCTTATTCCTCCACAAATAATAAAAATCAAAGCCCTGAACAAGCTGATAACTGAACTCCGTAAACGACATACCGGTCTCCAGGCGATTCTTCACCGAATCCTTCGCCATCATATAATTCACGCTGATGTGCTTGCCCACATCCCGGATAAATTCCAAAAATCCGAACGACTTAAACCACTCATAATTATTGACCATCTCGGCCGAGTTTGCACCACAATCGAAATCGAGAAACTTTTCAATTTGCTTTTGCTGACATGACTGATTGTACCTCAGTGTTTCTTCATCGAGTAAGTTGCGCTCGGCACTCTTGCCACTGGGGTCGCCCACCATACCCGTCGCACCACCAATCAACGCCATCGGTTTATGCCCGCATTGCTGAAAGTGCAGTAAGGTCATTATTTGTACGAGATTGCCAACGCCGAGCGAATCTGCTGTTGGGTCAAAACCGATATATCCGCGCACCATTCCCTTTTGCAATTCCTCCTCTGTGCCCGGCATCACATCGTGCAGCATACCTCGCCACTTCAATTCCTCAATGAAATTCTTGTTACTCATAATCGAATGCAAAATTACCGCGTCACAACGCGCTTACCACTTCTTCCAATTTTATTCCACGCGATCCTTTAATCAGTATTACATGGTTGCGAATTGCTGCAGCTTCTAAATATGCCTTCGCAGCGACATTGCTGTCAAACACCTCGAAGTCCCCTTCGTTCCGAACCGACCTGAAAATAGGACCAACTAAAATCCCCCTCAAGCCCAGTCTCTTCGCCACTTCTATGATATGACGGTGTTCTGCCGGGCCCATATCACCCAGCTCAAGCATATCTCCAATCACAAAAAACTTCTGCTCATTCGATTGCTTACTCAGCGCTTCCAGGGCAAACTCTAAACTAGTGGGATTGGCGTTATATGCGTCCAGAATAAGCGTGTTACGCTCGGTACGCTTCACCTGTGAGCGATTGTTTTCGGGAGAATAAGCACAAATAGCAGCATGAATTTCTTCATTCGGAATATCAAAATGTTCACCCACTGCAATTGCAGATGCTATGTTGTAAAGATTATAAGCCCCTGCGAGTTGGGTCGCGTATTCGCAGCGCACGCCTTCATGCTCATGGGCGTACACCAGTGTTGGGCTTTCCGATACACACTCCAACGTACTACACGAGTATTCCTGAATATTCATACCGGCCGATGCCCTTCGCAACTTCTCCAAATCTGTATTCACGAAAATGACCCCTTGCGCATCACTCACGAAATCGTACAACTCCTTTTTTCCCTTAACTACTCCTTCTTCACCACCAAACCCTTCTAAATGGGCCTTTCCCATGTTCGTGATAAGCGCGTGTGAAGGAAGTGCATATTGACAATAACTCCGAATTTCACCCTGGTGATTCGCTCCCATTTCTACGATTGCAAGTTCGCAATCGGCAGGTATGGCCAGCAAGGTCAATGGCACTCCAATGTGATTATTCAAATTACCAAGCGTGGCGCTCACACGATAGCGCTTCGATAGTAAATCACGAATCAACTCTTTCGTGGTTGTTTTACCATTGCTTCCTGTTATGGCAAGAAAAGGTATCGTCAAACTTTCCCGATACAATTTAGCCACTTGCTGAAGCGCAGTGAGCACATCATCCACAAGCACCATTCGAGGGTCAACCGGTTCATGTGGCTCATCCACTACAACCATGGAAGCCCCCTGCTCAAGTGCCTTCAGAGCAAATGCATTGCCGTTGAAATTACCCCCCTTCAATGCGAAGAAAATGTCGCCCGGCTGAATGTTTCGAGTGTCAGTCGTAACCTTACGAACCTTCAAAAACTGATTAAAAATTCGCTCAATCATTGGCTAAAAGTAAAAACCCCGATCGAATGGACCGGGGTTTATATTTCTAAGTTTAAACAACCTTCTTCTTATTCTAGACCTCCAATACCCGTTGGGCTTCCCAGGCGGTCCATCGCGCATCGGAATCCAAGTGTCGACATGGAACGACGCTCATCGAGAAACCTACGTGTGCCAGGGATGGTATAGTATGCCCGATCTCTCCAATTACCGCCCTTGTATACACGCGAGCGATCATTGATGAGTGTAGTAACTCCCGAATTGTACATACGGTTCTTATCCTGCTCCATATCAGTATTGTTGAAGAAAATACTGCTGTTGAAG
>JBJTRD010000265.1:0-4246 GCA_046075945.1 Flavobacteriales bacterium | reverse complement strand
TAATCGTCAACCAACATAGTATCACCGGGAAGAAGTTCTGCCTGGCTGTAGGTACTTACTGTACCATCCATGTCAATGTTAACAGTAACGTTAGTCATTGCTTCGTAACCCAGGTTTTTCACCATGCAGCCAATATTCATTTCAGCAGGAAGTTGGTTTTGTGGAATGCGAGCATATTCTTCGCCGGTTCCTGTAGAAGATACGTACGCATTGAACACCTTCGCATCATGCTGATACTGCTCATAAATTTGAACATCATCAATGTACCACGCATAACCCCAGATACCGGTAAACTGGAAGCGCACCCAAACCTGTGAGGCACCACCGGCCATTTCACTGATGTTAAAACTGCGAACAGTTGGATTACCTGGAGATACGCTTTGAGTCAACTCACCATCTTCCCAAACGCGGTAAACACCGGGAATTCCGCTGATGTCCAATGTCGGATCATCCAGTGTTGGGAATGTACCATCCGTGCTAATCACCAACCAAGTTTGCTCATCGGTGAAACGACGGTATTGAGTTTCGAACTCAAGAATTACGTTCGGATAAGCAGAAAGATCAATAGGATTGGCTGTAGTGATGTGGGGTTGCTCGTAAGCAACACCCGATTGGTTGTTAAATCCATCCGAGTTGTACATCGCATAGCCATTATCTGCAGTTGAGCTCTGTATGGCAGGTGTACCATATGATCCTGTGCTCTCCAGGCCCACCCCTATTTCAAAATCAGAGTTGAAGGTGCCATCATGAGCAATAATCCAGTTGGAAGGAGTAGAAAAGTCATCCTGCCAGATGATGTCGCGGTCTGCACTAGATGCAGCGCTATTGTTGCGGTTTTGAAACTCTTGGTACTGCACTTTACGCGGTGCCGGAGCAACACTGCTTTGAGCGGTCGCTACCACGCAGCTCAACATTACAAGAGCAAATGAGTAAATTTTCTTCATTGAATTGTGATTTTTAAAGGTCAATTAATTGGTCGCCAAATATAAAAACTTGTTGGACACACAAGACTAATACAAAGCAGAAATTGATACCCCTACTCGGCTAATCGTTTTTCTGATCGGGCAGCAACAACAATACTCAGCTCGTATAGCAACAAGATTGGCAAAGACACCAGTAGTTGACTTGTTACGTCTGGGGGGGTTATAACCGCTGCGATTATAAGGTTTACAACAAAAGCGTGTTTGCGGTATTTGCGCAAAAATGCGGCAGTAACTACACCCAGCCGGCTTAAAAAATAAACAACCACCGGCAACTGAAACACCAGCCCGGTTCCAAATACAAGTGATGTTGTTAGCTTCAAATAAGACAGTAGCGTAGGGTTGTTTTCCACATCACCAAACGTGTAATTACCCAAAAACTGAATACTCAAGGGGGCCAACAGGAAATAACCAAACAATACCCCGGCAAAAAACAGAAGAGAGATATAAAACACGATTCCGCGTACAGCATGAGTTTCCTTGCTTTTTAATCCCGGTCGAATAAACATCCAGAACTGCCATACGATAAATGGAAAAGCCAATATGAGTCCGCCTACGATACACACCATGATGTCTGCGTTCATATTGCCACCCATGGTAGTACTTTGTAATTTCAAATTGGGAGGGTCTAGACATAATTGATCTCCCAGACCGATTGCGTGGGACCAGCTGCAAAATGCACGATAAGTCACAAAGTCAGGCTTTCTGGGACCCATAATCAGGTCATCAACCACAAAATCATGATAAATAACAACCACAATAATTCCAGCTATCACACCTAAAACTGCGCGCAACAAACGCCGCCTCAACTCTTCGAGGTGCTCCAAAAACGACATATCTTTTTGTTGCTCGGCCACTACTAAAAAATTCCCTCCTTCAGAATATCATGCAGATGAATAATCCCCTTGTACTTTCCATTATGTGTGACGAGAAGGGTGGTTATGTTGTGCTTTTCCATCAATTGAAAGGCCTCAACGGCAAGCGCACTGCTCTCGATGGTTTTTGGTGCCCGGCCCATTATCTGCGAGGCACTTGTTTTTACTAAATCAAACTTTCCACCCAGCATACGTCGAATATCGCCGTCGGTTATCACGCCCAGCAACTTCCCCTTGTCGACCACAGCAGTTGCGCCAAGGCGCTTGGCGCTAATCTCCAGAATAACCTGTTTGATGGAGCTCGAAGGTGAAACCTGCGGTGCAGCGTCTGTGCCGAGTAAATCGCTCACCCGTGTATAGAGTTTTTTGCCAAGCGCACCGCCCGGATGCACACGCGCAAAATCGTCCGAACTGAATCCCCGCTGTTCCATGAGTGCTACGGCCAGTGCATCGCCCATGGCCAATTGCAGCGTAGTGCTCACGGTAGGCGCTAAATTATTTGGGCAAGCCTCGCGAGTAACCGGTGTGTGTAAAATGATATCCGAATGGTTCCCCAAAAAACTTTTTCTGTTACTTACCATTCCAACCAACACATGTCCCATGCTTTTCACCAAAGGAACCAATACCTTGATCTCGGGTGAATCTCCGCTTTTCGAAATACACAGTACCACATCGTTTTTTTGAATAGTGCCCAAGTCGCCATGAATAGCATCGGCGGCATGCATGAATACGGCAGGCTGGCCCGTGCTCACGAGCGTTGCCACTATCTTTTGAGCAATGTTTCCACTCTTTCCAATGCCGGTAACTATCAACCTGCCCTTCGATTTCAAAAGCAACTTCACAACCCTTTCGAAAGAATCATCCAACGAATCGGCCTGATGCAACAACGCATTACCTTCATTGCGAAGTGTTCGCTGTGCTGAAACAAGAATGTTGGATTGCTTTATCGCCATAATTCGAATGCGGTGCAAAGATGCATAGAATGTGAGGTAGTTAGGTAATAGGGGAAAGGTAATGAGTTACAAGTGGAAGGTTGAAGGTTGGGCAAGTGTGTGCCTTTGTTGGAGGTGGCTCGATTCCCAACTTGCAACTTTCAACCTTCAACCCACAATCACATGCTCCTCTTCCCCTAAAAAAGATTTTTTTGTTCGCGGGTTCGGTGCTACATTAGCGACCCTTTTTTTGTAGCGTGTGCTACGCCTGATTGAGCGAATCCTCTTTATTCGTCGGCGAAACCTAGCGCACTCAACCTAAACGATTATGCAGACATTGACAGATATATCACCGAAGGATGCGCTGAAGCAGTTTTTTGGCTTCAACAATTTCAAAGGTTTACAGGAAGGAGTAGTAAACTCTGTTCTCGAAGGAAATGACACATTTGTAATTATGCCCACCGGCGGAGGTAAATCCCTTTGCTATCGGCTGCCGGCCATCATGCTCGAAGGAACAGCCATAGTTGTTTCTCCTCTTATCGCTCTCATGAAAAATCAGGTCGATGCAATTCGTGGTTTTTCCGACAGCGACGGTGTAGCACACTTCATCAACTCCTCACTCAACAAAACAGAAATCAACCAGGTTAAAAGCGACATCCTTGAGGGAAAGTGCAAACTCCTTTATGTTGCCCCTGAATCGCTGAATAAAGACGAGAACGTGGAGTTTTTCCGAGGTGTGAAAATCTCATTCGTAGCCATCGATGAGGCGCACTGCATTTCGGAGTGGGGCCACGACTTCCGTCCGGAGTATCGCCGCTTGCGTCCCATCATTGAGCAGATTGCCGATTGTCCGATAATGGCGCTTACGGCAACTGCAACACCGAAGGTTCAGCAAGACATTCAGAAAAACCTCGGCATGTTGAACGCGAAGCTGTTCAAAGCTTCCTTCAACCGCGCCAACTTGTACTACGAGATACGTCCGAAAAACAACGTCGGCAAGCAGATCATTCAATACATTAAAGCCAACAGCGGAAAGAGCGGCATTATCTATTGCCTCAGTAGAAAGAAGACCGAAGAGATTGCAGAGCTGTTACAAGTGAATGGCATCAAAGCGCTGCCTTACCACGCCGGTATGGATGGCGGACAGCGCAGCAAGGTGCAGGACAAATTCCTGATGCAGGATGTGGATGTCATCTGTGCTACGATCGCTTTCGGTATGGGTATCGACAAGCCCGATGTGCGCTTTGTCATTCACCACGACATTCCAAAGAGTCTGGAGAGCTACTACCAGGAAACCGGCCGCGCGGGTCGCGATGGGGGTGAAGGTGTGTGCGTGGCGTTCTATTCACCGAAAGACATTGAGAAGCTTGAGAAGTTTTTGCAGGGCAAGCCCGTTGCCGAGCAAGAAGTGGGCATGCTGCTTTTGCAAGAAGTAATAGCGTATGCTGAAACGTCGATG
>JBJTRD010000264.1:0-2375 GCA_046075945.1 Flavobacteriales bacterium | reverse complement strand
ATATCGAAATCGGGCGGAGATTGTCGGAATAAATTGATGAAACGCTCGAAGTACAAATCCAGCTCCAGCGGATCCACATCGGTGATTCGGAGTAAATACGCGACAATGCTGTTGGCGCCGCTTCCGCGCCCCACGTAGTAGTAATTCTTGCTGCGTGCATAGTTGACGATATCCCAGTTGATGAGGAAATACGACACGAACTTCTTTTCACGGATGAGGTACAATTCCTTTTCGAGGCGCTGCATTACCTCGGGGCCGGCATCGGGATATCGATATGCAAGACCCTCTCTGCAAAGAGTAATTAGCAAGGACTCATCCTCTTCAGCTGTCGATCCGTAGTTGAGTAAATTTTTATGGGTCTCACTTTTAAATCCGAAATCGATTGCACACGATGCAAGCAATTCTTCAGCGCGCTCAAGCGCATGGGAGTATTCATCGAGCACCTCGCAAATATCCTCACGTGTATACAATCGATCATCGGCATCTGCCTGCTCATCGGTTGAAAGCTTGCTGAGCAACGTATTCTGATCGATGGCGCGCAACAAGCGGTGCGCGTTGAAATCGCGCTTGGTAATGAAGGTAGACGGATGCATGTATACAAGCTTCTCCCGGTCGATTTTCACTTTCGAAAAACGAAGCTTGCCTACATCGCGCAGGCTCACACCTACATATTCATATTCGCGAAGCTCATTGGCTCGAAAGGCTCCATCCAGGAAATGACGCAGCGGATAAATCACATGTACATCGTTCCATGCAGGCGCCCGAAGCGGTAACACAACACCTGTATGAAGGTGTTGCGACAAGTATTCATTGATTCGCGCAAAACCTTCGTTATTGTTGGCCAATGCTACGAAGCACTGCTGCACTCCATTGCGAAAATCGATACCCGCCACCGGCTTCATCCCCCTCTTCAGCGCCAAACGGGCAAACTCGATAATTCCCGCGGTGCAGTTGATATCGGTTAATGCAAGTGTAGAATACCCCAGTTGTGCAGCCTGTTCAAGCACTGCTGTCGGTTCCAGCGTGCCATATCGAAGCGAATAATACGAGTGGTTGTTGAGCACGTTGAGAATCTTTTATTGACGGCGATTGGCCAATAGCGGTGGTGCTTCACCATTGAACGGATTCCACCGACCAATCGACTTAGCCATCATTCCCGCCGCGCTAACGACTGCACGATCGCCGTATTTCTCGCGCATCTTGTCCATGGCCTGATACAGATTGATGCGCTCTTCCGTGTCGTCGAACAGATTAATTTGATAGCCGCCACCCACCAGGTGACTGAACTTCACGCCGATGAGGCGCACCAGCATGCGGCGGTTGTAGATTTTATCGAACAGTTCCAGCACACGCGGAACAATAAGATGATCGGCCGAGGTGAAAGGTATGCGGCACTGCTGCGTGTGCGTTTGAAAATCGGAGTAGCGTATTTTAATAGTGATGCACGACGTCAGTTTATCGCCGCGGCGCAATTGAAATGCAAGATTTTCGGCCATGGCCAGCAAGATGCCGCGCAGCTTCACGATGTCGATGGTATCGCGGTCGAACGTACGCTCGGTCGATATCGACTTGCGTTCCTGATACGGGATTACCGGCGAAGGATCGATGCCGTTGGCCTTGCGCCAAATGGTGACACCGTTATCGCCAAATGCGTTTTCCATGAGCTCGACCGGCATTTCCTGCACCGTCTGAATTTTACTTACGCCCATGTTGCGCAGCGTCTGGTAGGTCTTATCGCCCACCATCGGAATTTTCTGAATCGACAACGGAGCCAAAAACGGTTTCTCGTCGCCGAGCAAAATGCGCCGCTGATTATTTGGCTTTGCCTCGCCCGTAGCGACTTTCGAAACGGTCTTGTTTTCCGATAAGCCAAACGAAATCGGCAAGCCCGTTTCGCGAATCACACGTTCGCGCAACTCGGTTCCGTATTGATAGCAACCGAAAAACTTATCCATGCCCGACAAGTCGCAATAGAACTCATCGACCGAAGTCTTCTCAAACAAGGGCACCGCCTCGCGCACAATCTCGCTCACCATGTCGGAATACTTCATGTAGTTGGCCGAATTACCGCGTATCACAATCGCCTCGGGGCATAGCTGTTTGGCGAGCTTCATGGGCATGGCGCTGTGCACACCAAACTTGCGTGCCTCATAGCTGCACGAAGCCACCACGCCGCGGTCGCTGGTGCCACCGATGAGCACAGGCTTTCCGTTGAGCCTGCCATCGAGCAACCGCTCCACCGACACGAAAAACGTGTCCAGGTCCATATGCATAATAGCGCGTTCAGCCATGGTTGAAAGGTAAGAAAAGGTGTGCCTCACACCGGCAAGATTTCTTCCCGATTTTTCTGATTAGCGACGCCAAATAAAAACGCC
>JBJTRD010000263.1:0-7370 GCA_046075945.1 Flavobacteriales bacterium | reverse complement strand
GCTTGCAGTTCGGTATGAACGTGAGCAAGTACAAGCTCGACCGCGACTAATTGGTAACTTGGTGCGCAAGCACTTAATAAGAAAAATTATTTAAAGAACCCGAAGTAGTTGTAAAAGAAGGTGGCCCATGCAATGATTCGCCATGAATGGATGCACTAGCCAATTGCCAACGCTTCACTACCAGCAACGTTTATGAGACACGGAAGAAAAGTAAACCACTTGAGCAGAACACGCGAACACCGCGCTGCTCTTTTGATGAACATGGCTTGCTCACTTATCGAGCACAAGCGCATCAACACAACATTGGCAAAAGCAAAAGCACTGCGTACCTACGTAGAGCCGCTCATCACCAAGAGCAAGACCGACAGCACGCACAGCCGTCGTACAGTTTTCAGCTATCTGAAGAACAAAGAAGCGGTTACAGAATTGTTCCGCGAAATTGCCCCAAAGGTTGCAGATCGTCCGGGTGGATACGTTCGCATTATCCGCACGGGTTTCCGTCCGGGTGACAATGCTGAAACAGCCATGATTGAATTGGTTGACTTCAACACCATCTACACCAAAGGAACCGCTGCAGCAGGTGAAGCAGCTCCGAAGAAGCGCACTCGTCGTAGTTCTGCGAAGAAGGCTGAAGGTGCAGAAGGCGCTGAAGCACCGAAGGCAAAGGCACCACGCAAGAAGGCCGAACCAAAGGCTGAGGGCGAAGAGAAGCCAAAAGCTACACGTAAGAAAAAGAGCGAAGAATAATCGCACGATGAATAAAATGAAAAGACCGCTTTGTGCGGTCTTTTTTGTTGGGGGATGATTCGTTATTCATACGAATCAACATTCAAGGTAATTTTAGTAATCATTTTAAGTTGAAACGAACGAACATGTTCACGCGGCGTATAGTGTTGATTGCAGTCCTTTTCTTTAGCTGTATGTGCGGCTCGTTCATCAATGCCCAAACCTTCACCCTCTCGATCTCTGACGCAGCTCTTAAAGACACCGTTCGTACCACATTCGCCAGTCGATCCGATGCGCTGGAAGCAGCAAGAAGTGCGTATTATGATGTGCTCGACGAAGGCTACTTGCTGGCAGAAGCCGATACCGTGTCGGCAGATAGCAGCATTACGTTGACTATTCGGCGAAAGAATCAGTACAAACTTGGTGGTTTGATCATCGCTGAGAAGGGCGGAAGATCGGAGCAGTTTAAGTCGAACGATGGCTTGGGCACTACTGCGCTATACAGGGGATTTGGCAGTACAATAAAGGAATTTGAAAATGAAGGATATCCCTTTGCGGCCATTCAATTGGATAGTTTGCAATGGATGAATGCACGCAAAGACAAAACGCCGCGCGCCTTGGTTTACGCCACATTGACGAAGGGGCCGCTCATTCTCAACGATAGCTTGCACATTCGATCTTCGGCTGCACTGCCGATCATCTATCTGAAGAATTATGTCGACTTTAGAAAAGGCATTCCGTATAGTGAGCAGCGCATGCAGCAAACGGAGAAACGCTTGCGTGAAATACCCTTCTTGCAAGTGAAGCGCCCACCCGAAGTGCGCTTTCGTGATGGAAAGGCAGACCTGTTTCTGTTTGTGGAAAGAAAAAAAGCTAATTACTTCAATGGCATTGCAGGTCTGCGACCCGACGAACAATCCGGTAAGGTGAACGTCACGGGCGATGCTGAAATACGACTGATGAACGCATTTAATCGTGGTGAAGAACTGGGACTCGTGTGGCGGAAGTTGCAGCCTCTAACGCAAGATTTAACCGTAAAAACTACCTTGCCCTATCTATTCAAGTCTCCGCTGGCAATCGATGGCCGCGTGCAGATATACAAGCGCGATACCTCGTTCACCTCGGTAAAGCTGCTGGCGGGGCTGGGCGTTTTCTTACCAAGAAATCAGCGACTGCGGGCGTTCATAGAAAGCAATCGTTCTGACAGGCTAACGAGTTTTTATACGGCCGGTGCGCTGACCAATGCCCAACAAACACTCTACGGATTGAGTACACAGTTGAGTGAGCTCGATTACCGGTGGAATCCACGCAAGGGTTATTCATTGCAAATGGAGGGTGCCACAGGCTATCGAACCACCACGGGTGCAACATTGGATGTTCGAGGTACCGTGCGAAGACCGCTGTCACGAATTGAAGCACAAATGGATTATTATATTCCTTTTTTCAAGCGGCAAACAATTTTGGTTGGATGGAAGGGGGCGGCCATGTTCAGCGATTCACTTTTTGAAAATGAAGTATACCGCATCGGGGGACTTAGAACCATACGTGGCATCAACGAGGAAAGTATTTTTGCTACCGCATGGAGTGTTGGAACCATTGAATACCGCTGGCTCTTCGAGGAAAACTCGGCCTTGTATGTATTCGTTGACCAG
Organism: Flavobacteriales bacterium; assembly: GCA_046075945.1. GTDB lineage: Bacteria > Bacteroidota > Bacteroidia > Flavobacteriales_D > Sanyastnellaceae > JAIBBG01. The sequence goes on along the minus strand of JBJTRD010000263.1, from coordinate 4,992 downwards.
GCCTGGTACGAGTATAAAAGTGCACGTGGATATGTTCGCGATATACCCGTGAATGTCGGTGCAGGTTTCAACTTTGAAACGAAAGCCGGCATTTTTACATTCAACTACGCATTGGGCAAACAGTTCGATAATCCGGTGCTGGTGCGGAATGGGAAGATTAGTTTTGGGTTTAGGAGCCTGTTTTAGAAGGTGCGATGTGCGAGGTGCGAAGTATGATGTGATATATTCGGGGTGTTTAGACAGTAACTTTTTGTAGACTCGAGATTTAAAAAAGAAAGCATATGAATTCAATGAAAGCTATAGTGTGTGTCGATGATGAGCCGTCGATTCTAAGGGCGTTGCAGCAACAAATAATGCGCACGATGGAGGATAGCTTTCAACTGGAATTTGCTGAGAGCGGAGAGGAGGCCCTGGAAGTAATAGGTGAAATGCGAGATCGCAATATTGATCTTGCGCTGCTCATAACGGATGAAATGATGCCCGGCATGAAGGGGCATACGCTCATTGAGCGCATCCTTACTCAATCTTCCTCAACGCCCTGTATTCTGCTAACGGGATATGCACAGTCGGAAATCATCAATCAGATAACTGCTACTTATCCCATCACTTGCATGAGTAAACCGTGGGACGCAGAGGAGCTCATTAATGAGGTGAGAAGACTGACGGCGTGAGTGGCGAGTGGCGAAAATTATAGTTGGTAGCGCAGACCTAGAATAAATCTTCTATTATTTATCAAAGCCCCAATGCTAATTCAACAACTCCCAGTCCCCAGTCCCCCTTACGCTAGAATGGTAATCGGTAATTCAACAAAGAAAGTAGTGCCGAGATTTAGCTTGCTTTCGAAGTAGATTTTTCCATTGTGTTTCAAAACAATGTTCTTCACAATGTCGAGACCGAGGCCCGAGCCTTCGCCGATTTTTTTGGTGGAATAGAATGCATCGAAAATGCGGTCGCCGATTTCTTCCGGAATGCCGCAGCCGGTATCGGTGATGGCAATATGTGCGGTGCCTTGTTTTACATGGGCTTTGATAACCAGGGTGCCTGTAAACTCCATGGCCTGGCAAGCGTTCACGATAAGGTTGGTCCATACTTGGCCAATCTCTTCGGCATAGCCGACTAAGCTGATTTCTTCGGGTACATCGACCGATACGCGTATGCCGTGTTTAAGTTGATTGTTGTAAATGGTCAATACTGTATCGAGCGATTCACGCAGGTTGTAGCGCTCCGGTTCGTTTGTTTCAGATGAATGCAGGTACATCTTCAATGCACGCACAACGCGTGATGCTTTTTCTACAGAGGTTAAAGTAGTATGATTGTTCTTCTCATCCAGAAATAACAGGTGAAGCGTATCGACAACCAGTGCGAAGTTGGGGCCGACCAATTTTTCGAGCGAAGTATCCAAGGTATACACGCTGATTTGGGACAGTTTGTTGGCGAGCAGGGAAGCCTGTGGTATTTGGCGATTTTCCAATTCCTGTTGAAGGGCCATTCGCAGCGGACGTTCTTCACGAGTTGAAATAAATTCATTTTTGATTTTGTGCGTTTCGACAATTTCAAGAAGGGTCTTTATTTCCTCCGGCGATAAAACTCGGTATAATTCGAGAAGATTACCCACGAGAGTCTTTCCCATCGCTTTCGACTCTTGGGCAATCGCTTTAATAGCTCCCAACGGTGTATTAATTTCGTGTGCTATGCCCGCCGACAACTGTCCAAGTGCCGCAAGTTTCTCCGATTGAATGAGCATCTGTTGAGCGTCCTTCACTTTTGCATACGAACTCGAGTTTTCGTTCACGTAGAAAATGACTAGTGCCAAAACGCTTGAAGAAACAACTATAATATTTCCTGTCATCACTCCAATGGACGTATCCATATCGATTGCATTTGCAAACTGTATCACGAAAAAGTTATCGCACACACCCGACACGATTGTCAAAAGCACATAGGTAATGAGCCATACAATTGAAGATCGTGTATTGGAATAGCTCAATGAGGCGGCCAGTGAAAGCAGGGCCCAGATCATTACACCGCCCGATGCGTAAAAGCCACCGAGGAACCATTGAAACAAGAAGGGGAGCAGCAGGCTTATTCCTGTCTGAAAAAATTGTGTAAACGCAAAGTTTTTTGTTCGCGCAAAAAGACTAATATTTAAAGCAGAAAGGATGACATACCCAAAGGGTATCATGGATTGCGCCGGTCTCTCCAGATAGAAAAGGCAGAACGCTCCCCAACCAATGCCGCCGCAGCTCATCAGCATTGCTTCATAAACTACGAACCGCTTTTTATTAGCGGCTAGGTAATCATCAGTGGGCAAAATTCCAACCTGATGAATGGTCTGGAGGATTCGTTTGAACACAGTAGCTTTTTTGAATCACGAATGTAGTTAAATACTCATTTCTTACGTGTAGCTCTCTGTCTTGGGCTATTTTTGTGAAAGCTAAATTCCCGCTATGAGTTTCAAGGCAATACTATCGACTGTTGTATTGGTGGTTCTCTGTATCGTTTGCGCGAGCAATGATGCTTTTTTGCAGCGTTTGCAGCTCTCGGGCAAAACGAATGCGGTATCTGTCGATTCTATCAATGTCGATTCCGTAATTGGTTTTGGTAGAACGTACCTCGGCAAGCCTTATCGCTATTCGGGGGGCGGTGTGCCCTGGAGTCTCGACTGCAGTGGTTTCATTTCGTATATATATTCTAAATTCGGAGTGAAGGTGCCCAAGAGCGCCACCGCGATGGAGAGTGCTGTCGAAAAAATTGATATTAAAAACGCGGCCAAAGGCGACATTCTCTTTTTCAAAGGCCGCGATTCTAAAAGCAAGAGCGTAGGGCATGTTGCCCTGGTGGTCGGAGTGCTCGAATCATCGCTTCAAATCATGCACAGCTGCAGCCGGGGCATTATTACCGAAGAATATCCGGGTATAGACTATTACCGAAGTCGCTTTCTATTTGCGGGCCGCTTAAAGGGTGTCACGCTCAAAACCACGATTGAGGAGGTCCCTCATCAAACAAGTGAACCGGTAGCTGATACCATTTCCATCATAGGTGTGGGTGACATGATGTTGGGTACCAACTATCCATCCGAGTCGTATTTGCCTCCCAACGGCGGCCGCGATTTGCTTGCTCCTGTTAAATCGATTCTTCAGTCGGCCAATGTCACGTTTGGTAATCTCGAAGGAACCATTCTCTCGGGCGCAGGAACCGTGAAAACGTGCAACGATCCATCGGTTTGTTATGCATTTAAAAGTCCCGATAGCTATGTGAGCCATTATGTGGATGCCGGCTTCGATGTGCTGAGTTTGGCCAACAACCACAGCGGCGATTTTGGAAGTGCGGGAAAGAACAACACCATGAAATTGCTGAAGGAAAATGGTATTGCCTTCGCCGGGTTGTCAGATTGTCCTTTCACCACCTTCGAGAAGGATGGGCTGACCTACGGATTTTGTGCATTTGCTCCCAACAGCGGAACGGTGAGCATCAACGATTCGAAGAACGCAGTGAAAATTGTTCAGCGACTCGATTCAATTGCAGACATCGTGATTGTTTCTTTTCACGGCGGAGCAGAGGGTGCTTCCAACACGCACCTTACCCGCAAGTCGGAAATGTATTTGGGTGAAAACAGAGGGAATCCCTATCAGTTTGCGCGCGATGTAATTGATGCAGGAGCCGATGTGGTATTTGGCCACGGCCCACATGTGTCGCGTGCTATCGATGTGTATAAAGGTCGATTCATTGCATACAGCCTGGGAAATTTTGCGACCTATGGTCGATTCAATCTTAAGGCGCAGGCAGGTATTGCTCCTATTGCGACAATCAATGTGGACAAGACCGGTAAGTTTCTGAATGGTACATTGTTTTCCATTCAACAATTGGGCGAAGGTGGACCGCAGATCGATCCATCGCATGCTGCAGCTATCGAAGTTAAAAAGTTAACCAATGCCGACATCCCGGAATGTTTGCTCTCTATTTCGGATGATGGTGTAATCACATTCAAATGAACGAAAGTCGCGAAATACTCTATCGCCTGGTGCGCGAAAAAGCCGTGTTGAAACAAGATGTGTATCACAACACACTTCGGGTTTTTTCAGATTTTAAATCGGTCCTTTCCGAAACGGTAAAGGATGTTTCAGCGAATTATGGAAAGACCGATCGCAGGGTGGAATTCCATTACCGTGATCAGGGCGATTTTCAGGCAGAAATAAAAATCGCCGGCGATGTGCTCGTGTTCTACATGCACACCAACGTGTTTCAGATTGATAAATCGAATGCTGTTTGGAAGAGTGGATATGTGAAGGACAACGATGATAACGCCTATGTGGGCATTATCAACGTTTACAATTTCTTGGCAGATTCATTCAAGTATCAGCGTGTGTCGGACGTGGGCTATCTCATCGCCCGCATATTCGTGAACAAGGAAAACCATTATTTCATTCAGGGTAAACGCCAGCTCGGTTATCTCTACAACGACTTCATCAATAATATTCTCGACAAAGAAGAAATGCGTAAGGTGGTCGACAGCGCGTTGTTATATACACTCGACTTCGACTTGTTGGCACCTCCTTACGAGAACCTGCAACAGGTAACGGTCGAGGAAATACAAAGTGTTACCACCAGCACCAATCTGGCTACGGGCAAGCGCATGGGCTTCCGGTTTGGGTTGGATGAACCGCATATTTGAGGTGCGAGGGGTATAATTTTGGCGGCATACAAGTTAGCGCGTAAAAATATTTTCTTGAAGGGGCTCGGGTTGAATTTTCAGCGCCGGGGAAATGACGCCTCACCCCCAACCCCTCTCCAGTGGAGAGGGGAGTAGGCCGCGGTTTATTGAATAAGATTTTACTTTCTTCGTGGGTTGTGTTCCTTCGCCATTCGCCACTGTCCTCGACTCCGCTCGGCCACCGGCATCACTCGCCATTGTCCTCGACTTCGCTCGGCCACCGGTATCATTCGTCACGTGCCACTGTCCTCGGCTCCGCTCGGCCACCGGCCACTCGCCAT
>JBJTRD010000262.1:0-6420 GCA_046075945.1 Flavobacteriales bacterium | reverse complement strand
ATCGTTTTATAGAAGTTGTGACCGAAACTACTATACAGCCACGAGGTGCGAAGAATGAAGTAGCGATCGCCCGCGGCATCAATTGCACGCTCACCTGCCAGCTTGCTGTAGCCATATTTATTGAGTGGGTGAACATCGTCTTCTTCTGAGTAGGGTGTTGTTTTCTTTCCGTCGAACACATAGTCAGTTGAGATGTGAATGAGCAATGCCCCATGCGCTTTGCACGCTGAAGCAAGATAACCTGGGCCAAGGGCGTTTGCCTCCATGGCACGCTGTACATCTTCCTCTGCTTTTTCTACATTCGTGTATGCACCCGCATTGATGACAACAGCCGGGCGTAGAGCTGCCACCATGGTTTCATTGACAGATTCTATGGCAATGTCCCAATCCGCTTTGGCGAAAAAATGAAACTCAAATTCGGAGTGTGCTTTTTCGAGTGCGCGCAGCTCTTGACCAAGCTGTCCATTGGCACCCGTAACTGCAATTCGAATTCGTGAAGCGTTCATACTGCGAATGTAGAATTGAAATAGGCTCTCTGTCTATGAGTTTCAGAGTATCTTTGTTCTGCTGGCATAGTCCTTGGCGTCGCCGGGAAAATCATCACCATGAGAAACTACCTTTTATTCATTGCAATTTTTGCCGTTCTATTGAGTAATCCCGTTGGGTTATTCGCGCAGCGCGGACCCAGTCTCAATGCGGGGTTGCAGCTGGTCCAGCCTTTGGGAGAGTTTGCATCTAATTATGATGGTCTTCCTGCAGGTATTGGCGGCTCATTCAGCATGCCTGTTCGCAAATCACCTATTGAATGGGGAATAGGATATGCATGGAATAGCATGGGCTCCAGCAATCGCGATATTATCGCTCTTATCAATGCCGATTCAATTGCAGGCAATACCTATTCCGATGGGAAGTTGGGTATTCGAAGCACCAGCAATCGCTACAACTTACATGCTCGATTCAGACCCCTGAAGGGAAAATTCCAGCCGTACGGTGATGTTTTCTCGGGATTGGAAACGTTCAAAACAACTACCACCATTACTATTGATAATAGCGGCTTCAGCTCGGAACTTTCAACGAATCGCGATCATTTGGATATGACGTTTTTCTATGGGTGGGCCTTGGGTCTTCGGGTACGTTTGGCGCCCACCATCTATGCGGAAGCGCGTTACGAGAATATTACAGGTGGTGAGGTTCAATACGTAGACGATAACAGCATCGAACTGAACGATGACAACTCCATAGCATTTGATTTAAAAGAATCGCGCACCAATAAAGGGGTTTATCAATTAGGCGTAGCATTTGGCTTTTAAACCAATTCGAGTAGAAAATAAAAAGGCGGTTCAACGACCGCCTTTTTTCTTGTACTAGCAATATTCTTCAAATGCTGTTTTCAAATGTTCGGCAATCATGTCGGCCGTGCGACCTTCGATGTGATGGCGCTCTATCATGTGCATCAACTTGCCATCTTTGAACAATGCAATACTTGGCGAAGAAGGCGGATAGGGCAGCATGTATTTGCGAGCGCGATCGACAGCTTCACGATCGACTCCCGCGAAGCTGGTGGCAAGTTTGGATGGAAGTTTTCCTGAAGTTTGAATAGCCTTGCGGACACCCGGGCGCATGCTGCCGGCGGCGCATCCGCACACAGAGTTCAATACAACCAACACGGTTCCTGCGCTATTAACGGCAGAATCGACTGCATCGGGTGTCATCATTTCTTCGAAGCCAACCTGATCAAGCTCTTGACGCATGGGGGCTACTAATTCCGGTGGATACATGGTATTAATTTTTTTAGATTACAAAATTGAGTGATTGCCGGTGTTTGTAGTCAATGTTAGCTGTTAATCATTTAAAACACGATCGAGCAGACGTTGTATTTCCTCACCGCTCGACGGACGAGGAGCATCAGAACTTACAATCTTTCCCTCCTCATCGATCAGAATGAAGCGAGGTATGGAGTTTACAGCATACAATTGACTGATTGTTTTCTCTACTTCCTGACTTTGATGCAGTTGAAGTCCGCCCATATTTTCTTTTGCAATGAATGTCTTCCATGCAGAAACGTCTTTGTCGGTGCTCACGCTTATGAACTGAATATTCTTGCCGTGGTTGGCTTCTTCGAGTGTTTTCAAAAACGGAATTTCCCGTTTACACGGGCCGCACCAGGTGGCCCAGGCATCGATGTACACTACCTTACCTCTGTAATCGCTCAACTTACTGGTGACGCCTTCGGCATTGTAAAACTCTGCGTCGGGTGCCGGGCGACCGGGATACAAATGCTCGAACTGAGAAGCGTATTTTTTTACCGATGCAATGAGTTTTTCATCGTTGGAAACTCGCTCAAGCGTTCGAATGAACGAGGTTAAATCGGCGGCACCAACGTCCTTGAGCACTTGCGGCATGAACTCGCTGATGAGCACACTTTTGTTGCGCTCCGGTTTCACCCACTCACCGATTACAGCAACTACTATTTCATAGAAATGTGCGGCTGATTTATCAGTTTCGTTTTGAAATCGCACGTTGGCCTCGAGCGATGCCTTATTCAAGGCGAACGAGATGTAGGCCGGATCATAGGCTACCAACTCATCGCCCAGCTCAATACCTTGAATGAATTTTTCGAGCTCAGCGGGCATCACCGTCATACCCGATTTCATCACTTGGTTTTTATAGGTGATGAGGTCCATACCCATTTGAAGCGCGTAAATTTTTTCTTCTGTTTCGCGAAAAGGTGTAATGAATTTATCGGACTTATGGGAGGAAGACAACAGTGCCAATCGCGCATTGCGAACAGAGTCTCGTAACGCGAAATACCGGTCGGCGGCAATGGAAGGTAATTTATACGAAGGGTATGAGGCCGTAAATGCGCGGTCTTCTTTTGTGCGCCGGAGCAAATGATTACAATAGGGAGCACTCGAACCTGTGACAGTAGCTTCGGTGATATTTATCCCGGAAGAAGTGAAAGTAACCTCGTCGGCCGGAAGCAGATAAATAGATACGTTTTGTCGGTTGTATTCCAGCGTGAAATAATTCGCGGAGGTCTGCTCAATCAGCAAATCGAATTTGCCATCCTTTCCCAATTTTACAGTATCCGTTCGCCCTTGGTGCTTGAGCAGAAAAAAATCGCGTTGTGGATTTGCAATGGTTCCCTTGAAATTGGTTTTAGAAATTTGCGCAGTTCCTTGCAGCGCGCATAGCGCATGGAACAACACAAAAAATGCTGCTAAGAATTTCTTCATGATTTTACTTGAAGTGCTATGCTCAACTCGTCGAGCTGTTTCTGGTCTATGGTGCTGGGAGCGTCTATCATCACATCGCGACCGCTGTTGTTTTTTGGAAATGCAATGAAATCGCGAATGCTTTCTACACCGCCGAAGAGAGCGCACAGTCGATCGAATCCGAAGGCGATACCACCGTGTGGCGGTGCTCCGTACTCGAACGCATTCAACAAAAACCCGAATTGTTTTTGTGCTTCCTCCGGTGTGAATCCTAGTAAATTGAACATGCGCGCTTGAATGTCGCGATCATGGATACGAATGGATCCTCCGCCGATTTCAACTCCGTTCAACACGAAGTCGTATGCGTTGGCGCGTGCTTCACCAGGCGATGACTCCAGCAAATGGAAATGCTCAGGTTTGGGTGCTGTGAATGGGTGGTGCATCGCAAACCAGCGACCCTCCTCCTCAATCCATTCCACCAATGGAAAATCAACTACCCAGAGCGGCTTGAAATCATCCGGATTACGAAGGTTGAGCTTCGAACCCATTAGCAATCGAAGTTCACTCAATTGCTTGCGGGTGCTGTTGAGTTCACCCGAAAGCAATAAGATGAGATCGCCTTTATTGGCACCTGCCTTTTGTGCAATGGTTGCCCAATCTTCCTGGTTATAAAATTTATCGACCGATGATTTGAACGTGCCGTCTTCATTGTACATGCAGTAAACCAATCCTTTTGCGCCTATTTGCGGACGCTTCACCCAGTCGGTGAGCTCGTCGACTTGTTTGCGCGTATAGGTTGCGCATCCCGGTGCAACGATACCAAGAACGGCTTCTGCACCATCGAAGATTGCAAAGCCCTTGCCCTGCATCTGCGTGGTTAAATCTTGAAACTCCATTCCAAAACGAACATCGGGTTTATCGTTGCCGAAGCGACGCATGGCCTCGTCGAAGGTCATGCGCGGTACACCCGCGATATCGATTCCTTTCACCGTTTTGAAGAGGTGGCGCACGAGTCCTTCGAAGGTGTTGAGAATGTCTTCTTGCTCAACGAAGGCCATCTCACAGTCGATTTGTGTAAACTCGGGCTGGCGATCGGCGCGCAAATCTTCATCGCGGAAGCAGCGCACAATCTGGTAGTAGCGATCGTATCCCGCCACCATCAAAATCTGTTTGAATGTTTGTGGCGACTGAGGTAGCGCATAAAATTGTCCGGCATTCATTCGTGAAGGCACTACGAAATCGCGCGCTCCTTCGGGTGTGCTCTTGATGAGGTAGGGTGTTTCAACCTCCATGAACGCCAGCGAATCGAGATACTTGCGTGTTTCAATTCCAATGCGATGTCGAAGCATCAAGTTGTTCTTGAGTGGATTTCTGCGTAGGTCGAGATAACGCCATTGCATGCGCAAGTCGTCGCCTCCATCGCTTGTATCCTCAATGGTGAATGGCGGTGTTTTGCTGCCATTGAGGATTTCTAGTTGCGTTACTTGCAGCTCGATGTCGCCTGTCGGCATATTCGAATTTTTAGCAAAACGCTCGATTACAGTGCCTGTGGCTTTCACTACGAACTCTCTGCCCAGGGAGCGTGCTACATCGAGTATTGAAGCCGCTGTTTTTCCTTCTTCAAAATAGAGTTGAGTTATACCATAGCGGTCGCGAAGATCTATCCAAAGCATGCCGCCTTTATCGCGTGAACGCTGCACCCATCCGCTGAGGGTAACGTGTTGTCCGGTATGTTCAATGCGGAGCTCTCCGCAGGTGTGTGTTCTGTGCATACAATTGAAATAGAATGAGTGCAAAGATAATTCGCTCCGACCTCTGCTGAGGGTTGAATAGCGCGTAAATGAAAACGGCCACCTCGAGGGTGGCCGTTTAAGTAGTATTGAAAAATTTATTTGAGCGTAAACTTCACCGGAATGGTCATTTTCAGACGAACGGCGCGGCCATTTTGTTTGGCAGGGGTTTCAAAACGCTTCAGTTTTCTTACCGCTGTTTCTGCTACTCGGCTCAGGTTCGGGCCCCCTTGCACACCACGTTGAATGGTAACTCCGGTAATCGAACCATCTTTTTCTACAACGAACTGCACATAGACAGTACCCTGGATGTTGTTCTCCTTTTCCATTTCAGGATAAGGAGCATTTTCCATGATGTCTTTCTGCATTTGTATTTCACCACCCGGATACTGCGGATTTTCGGCTGCAAACATCACTGGCTCTTCCGGTTTCTCTTCCTCAATGATGGTGACAACTTCTACAGGACCAACAGGACCATCTTCCCCTTCTTGCGTTATGGTCGAAATGTTCTGGTCTTTCAACTCTTCCACTGCGGGTGGTGGATCTTTCACTTCCTCTTCCGTTACCTCAATTTCTGTGAACTTGATTTGTTCAACCGTCGGCGGCGGCGGTGGTGGTGGCGGTGGCGGTGGTGGCGGTGGTGGTTCCTCCGGATTGGTGGGTGGTGGCGCCAGCATCTCCACAATTTTTTCCGCCGGTATGTCCACTTTCTCTTCGGCTTTTTTACCGAAAATCATAGGAGCTGTAAATCCTGCGCCGGCCAAAAAAACGGTTGATCCGAGCGCGATGCCCAAGGTTAGGCCGTGGCCTTTGCGAATTTTGTAGGCACCATATCCTTTGAACTTGTCCTGGAACACAATGTCGTTGCGTTCACTGTTCAGGATGTTGGTCCAGCTGACGTCCAAGCTCACAGCGGTTACTACGACCGCGATGATGAGCACTACAATTAAACCTGTCATAGCCGTAAGTTTTACGTTAGTATTGAATCTGTACGTTGATACCGCTAAGCAGCAACGGGGTTCAATGACTGTTTATTTTTTTTTCTTCAAGTCCAATTCTGATGAGCGTTGGCGAACTGCAATGGCTTCCGATTCGGCCATGTCCTGTATGGCGCGCTTGCGCACATTGCAGATGTTCAGTTCATCCATCGCTCCAATTACATTCTTAAACTTGGTTTTGTCGATTGTTTTGATTACCACAAAAGGAGCATCTTTCGCACCGACTACTTGCTTATAAGCTTCTTCGTAGGTGGCTTCATCGATTTCCTTGCTCTCCAGTTTTGCTTTCAATTGAATAACCTGATCATTCACGCGCATGTTCTTATCAAGCATGATTTTGCGGAACCCGTCTTTTGAAAGGTCTGTAAGAATCAATTCTGTGGTGTCGGGTTTATAAGCGCCCGAGTAATAAAACAC
>JBJTRD010000261.1:0-2201 GCA_046075945.1 Flavobacteriales bacterium | reverse complement strand
GAGAGGGCGCCGGGAGCTCGTTGGTCGTATGAGGGGGGCAATACACAATTGTTGGGAATGATTTTGAAAAGCGCTACCGGCATGAGCGTATCGGAGTATTGTGCAAGTCGATTATGGGGCCCGCTCGGTGCTGAGCACTATGCTTACTGGAATCTTGACGATGCAGAAGGTGTAGAGAAAACATTCAGTGGTTTTTATGCAACTGCGCGTGATTTTGCGCGGCTTGGATTGTTGTTTATGCGTGACGGGGTTGTGCACGGCGACACACTTGTTCAACCCTCGTGGGTTCAGCAATCGTTGGCCCCTGTTGGTAAACCGGATGAGTTGGGAGAAACCTGCAATTGGTATGGATGGCAATGGTGGATGAATGAGCATAAGGGGCACTCTTTTTTTATGTGCCGCGGTTTGCGGGGGCAATATGTTGTGTGTATACCGGATTTGGAGTTGGTGCTGGTGCGCCTTGGTCACACGCAGAGCAAGGAGCGCATACGACACATGCCGTCCGACTTATTTCGTTATATCGATATGGCGATGGATATGTCGCCGGTGAATGCTAAAGGACTATGAAGAAAGACTTAGATATTGAAGAAGTAACGGGTGTTTACATTGCGTTTCTGCCCAATCGCGACAATTGGTCGGTTTATGTCATCAACAACCGCAAAGAACCGATTGAAACTGTAATAGTGAATGCCTCGGGTGAAGGCAAGTTGGATGGTAAAGAAAAACAGACAGCAACCTTGCGGTTTTTACTGAATGATATTCCGGCGGAGAGTGTTAAACCTTTCGAGTTATTAATGCCTGACTCTCTGAAAATTAGTCATCGCTATTGGGTGAGCTACTACGTGGGCAATCGCATTTTCGATAAGAAGTTTGTGTACGCTCCGGAAATGTATGAAGAGGACTTGCACGATTTGCCTGTGTTTGGATCACCTGGAATTTTGCTTGCGTAGTCGACCAAACGATGGTGGATTCGCATGTGGATGTCGGTTCATATATGTGTGAATAGCCTAACTATTTTTATGACTGGCCTGTTTGTTCGGTGAGTAATTTTCAGTTTCTCGCAATGGATAGAACTTTTCATATCGTTTACTGCGCCGTCAGAATCAGTATCGCGCTGCTATTGGCGATATGCGACCTGTCGGCATGGGCACAGCATAGTCTCGATGAAATCATAGCGCGTGGGGATAACAAAGTCCTGGTAGCCGCCCATCGTGGCGACTGGAGAAACTTTCCTGAAAACTCTATTCCGGCGGTGTGGTCGTGTATAGAGCGTGGAATTGATATCGTTGAAGTGGATGTCCAGGAAACGCGCGATGGAAAATTTGTATTGATGCACGACGCAACCGTAAGTCGAACTACAAATGGTAAGGGCAAGGTGTCGTCGTATTCATACGAGCGAATCAGAAAACTAAAACTGAAGGATGCGAGTGGCAATTTGACCGACTACACGGTTCCGGGCCTCGATACAATTCTTACTCTTTGCAAGGGTAGAATCATTGTGAACCTGGATAAAAGTGCAGGGCGGTTCCAAAAATTATTACGTGTTATCGATTCGCTTGATTGTGGAAGTTCTGTTATACTGAAAGGAGAAGGCCCCGCAGATTATTTTCAGAAACTTTATTCAAAAGATACCACAGGCACTTGTTTTATGCCGATTTTTTCTTCCCAAAACACGAGTGTTGACACGTTTGCTACCACGGTGCGCCCGCCGGTTATGGAGCTTTTATTGAGATCGGACACCTGTCGTTATGTGCTTCCGATCGGATTAAATGCCTTTCGATTGGCCGGCACTCGCCTTTGGTACAATGCACTGTTCAGCTCTATATCGGGCGGTCACGACGAGAGTAAAAACCCGATGGAATCATGGCAGTGGTTTATTGATCATGACGCATTCATCATCCAATCTGACTATCCATTTCATTTACAGACATACCTCGTGAATGCGGGTCTCCATGCCGCGCCGGAAGGCTACGTTCAGATGAGTCTCGACGAACTCAAAGCGCTTGCAACCGTCGATACAACGAAAGCGGTTTCGGATAAAAAATCAGGCGCAAACACTACAGCGTCCAATAAGCCCACTAAGCCGAAAGATAAATCCAAGTCTAAGAATGTTACCGTAAAAAAGGGCGACAGCTTGAGTGTTATCGCTTCCAGGAATTCAAAGTCGCTGAAGACGTTGCTGAAGTTAAATCCCCATTTGG
>JBJTRD010000260.1:0-4602 GCA_046075945.1 Flavobacteriales bacterium | reverse complement strand
ACGTGATTTAAGCGAGTTCTACATCGTTGATGGAGAGACCCCGTATCGACTCACCTTTAATAAAGACTCAATGAGCTACACGGTGGCTTCTGGTCCGGGAAAAAACTACTTCGGCACAGGGGGCAAATGGGCTCTCGACAACAACGAATATCCAACATATCTATACCTCTACACTCCCACCGACACGCTGGAAACGCTGCTAGGCGCTGTAGTGCGGCCATCGGATTCTCAATTGAACATTCAGCTTGAGAACTATTGCGAAGCTGCGGATGGAAGCAGAACAACAACTGCTATTTACACATTTACGTTTAATCGATTGAACCCCTAGAACATGAAGAAGATACTTTCTACACTGGCAGGTCTTGTCATTTCAGTTGTTGCATTTTCGCAAGCCGCTTACATACAGCCCTCTCCTACCGGTAAAAACGACACCATCACATTGTACATCAATGTTGCGCAAACAACGGATGGCACCATGAACAATGCGCTCAATGCGATGCTCACCGATCATCCGGAAGACACGGTCTATCTCTGGACCTGGCAACCGGCAGGCCCTGTTATTGGCAACGGAGATTGGGCCAATTCGAACAGTGGAATGGCATTGACAAAAGTTGAAGGAGCTGATAAATTGTATAGCATTCGATTCAAACCGACTTCCTTCTATGGTGTGGATGCTACTACGTTCTTCACGAACGGAATTTCTTGCCTGGCCAAACTGCGCAATGGTAATGCTTACACCGGTGAGTACAATGGTGAAGCAAAAACGGAAGACTTGCACATCAACATTATTCCAAAACTGTGCGATGAACTCTATTGCGTCTTTCCGGAAATAGCCAAAACCGACGACTACCTCTCTATCACTTACGACAATGAACTGGAAACAAATCCGGATTTGCAAAATCTTGGTGAAGACGACTGTTACCTGTTCTTGCGAGCAGAGCAAAGCACGTTCGTTGCCTACAACTATGCTGATCCCTCCATCGTTGCAACATTGCCGCAATTGAAAATGAAATACATCGGCGATAGTAAGTTCAGACTGACCATTATTCCCACGGATTTCTTTGCAGAGGCTGGTGTTTTGCCCGAAGGTTTCGACTTTAAGAAACTTAAATACTACATTCTAAAACCGGGCTACGCCTACACCACGGCCCCACCCACACAAACATTTAGCTTTTTAAATTGCAACTGATTCCTGTATTGAAGCAATCAAGAGAGAAGCAAAAAGGGCGTGCAGATGGCACGCCCTTTTTTCGTTAGGAATTGTATGAATTAATAGTAAATATTTCGGCGAACTTTGGCCACATATTTCGCAAGTCGAATAACCTGCTTGGTGTAGCCAAACTCATTGTCGTACCAAACATACAGAACTGCCCCTTTCCCATCGGGCGACACGATAGTAGCCTGCGAATCGAAAACAGAACAACAATCGTTGCCCACGATATCGCTACTCACCAACTCTTCGCTGATGCTGTAGTATATCTGATTGACCAAATCACCCTCCAGCGCGCTCTTACGCACCGTTGCGTTCACCGCATCGAGTGTAGTTGCCTTATTCAAATAAACGTGAATAATGGCCAATGATCCATTAGGAGTCGGAACACGAACTGCATTGGCCGTCAATTTATCTTTCAACTCCGGAATCACCTTCGTGACGGCTTTGCCTGCTCCCGTTTCTGTAATAACCATATTGACGGCAGCGCTGCGACCGCGGCGACTCTTCTTGTGCATGTTATCGAGCAAGTTCTGGTCGTTGGTGTAGGCATGCACGGTTTCGATGTGCCCCTTGTCGATACCGAACGCATCATTCATACTTTTCAGAACAGGACAAATGGCGTTGGTAGTGCAACTGGCTGCAGAAAAAATCGTTTCATTCTCGATATCCAAATCACGGTGATTGATACCGTACACAATATTGGGAACTTCCTTTCCGGGAGCCGTTAGAATTACTTTTTCTACACCCTTAGCCTTGAGGTGAACACTCAATGCGCTGCGATCTTTAAACACACCGGTATTATCGATAAGCAAGGCGTTGTTAATTCCGTAAGCGGTATAATCGATGGCGCCCGGATCCTTAGCACCAATCATATGAATGCGCTGACCATTCACCAGCATGCACTTGTTTTCATAGTCAATATCGACTGTGCCCTTAAAGCGTCCGTGTACCGAGTCATTCTCAAACAAGGCAGCACGCTTTTTAATACTGAGATCATCATCCTCACGAGTAACAATGGCCCGGAGTCGAAGTTGCTGCCCCTTCCCTGCTTGCTTTACCAATTCGCGGGCGGCAAGGCGACCAATGCGACCAAAGCCAAACAACACCACATCGCGCGGTTCAATATCCGAACCCTCTTCACGCATGAAGTTGCGAAGCTTTTCACCCAAAAACTCTTTCTGATTTTTAAAATGATCGCGCTCGGCCAGCCATTCACTGGCCAATTTCCCGATGTCGATCTTGGCTGGTGCAAGCTCCATTTCATATAGACCACGAGCTAAATCGGCCGTGTCGAAAATGGAAATGGGCTTTCCCACAACTTCCGCTGCGTATTTGTGCAGACGCATTATTTCGGTGGCGTTAACATCCACCATGTGATTGCGGAACAACACGAGCTCAATACTCTTGTCGAACATAAGCTTGCCCACTGAATTGAGCAGGTCGACCGCCGCTTTTTCCTGGTTCACATACACCTTCAGTTCATTGCTGTAAGTGTCAGTTGCCATCATGTTTTGAGACATTGTTTTGAATTTTAAGTTTTAAAAAAGAACGAATTCCCCAAGGGTTCATTGACTTGGGGGTGCAAAGGTAATTCGGAACTTTTATTTGGAATAAATTTTAATCCCGGTCGTTCATTGCCACACTTCCATTTTCTTTGCCCTACCAATGCGCACCTTTGTCATAGTCATTATTCTGTTTTTTCATTTCGTGGCAGCCTCGGCGCAGAAGGCCGACAGCTCGCGTTTCGCGCCCGACACATCGCGTTTCAAAAGTGCCTTTCGAAAAGAATTTTCGACACGCTGGCATACACAGCCTCACTCCCCTTTCAAAGCTACCGTTCTTTCAATGGCCATTCCGGGCGCCGGGCAGATCTACAATGGCCGAGCTAAAGAAGGCTCTCTTTTTCGCAAGTACTGGAAAGTGCCCATCGTTTGGGCCGGTATTGGCACTTGCGTGGCTTTCATCGACTACAACTCGCGTAATTATCGGTATTTCAGAAGTCAATACATAGCAGCGGCCGACAACGACCCGCTCACCATTCCAAACGAAAGCAACAACCCGCAATATTTAAATGAGGGCATGAACTACTTCGGCAAACTGATGGACATAAGCTACATGAGTTTGATGGGCATCTATATTCTTCAAGCCGTCGAAGCCAATGTAGACGCACATTTGTTTTACTACGATATCAGTAACGACCTTTCACTTCGCTGGCACCCCGCTTATTTTGTAGCCGGAAGCCGGCAGCACGGATTAGGTATCTCACTTCAATTCTGACCACCATGAATATTGCATTGATAGGCTACGGAAAAATGGGCAAGGAAATAGAATCCATTTTGATCGAACGGGGCCACACCATCACCTTGCGCGCCACGCGCAGTGCGCCTTTCAAAGCGACTGACCTCCATGGAACCGACGTTGCCATCGAATTTACCGAACCCCATTCCGCTGTTGATCATATCCTGCGCTGTTTCGAGGCACGCGTGCCGATAGTGGTAGGTACCACCGGCTGGTACACACGTATGCCCGAGATGCGCGACGCATGCAAACAGATGAATGGAGGGCTATTCACAGCATCCAATTTTTCTATTGGTGTGAATGTATTGTTCGAAGTAAACCGCATGCTGGCTCGCGTGATGAGCGACATTGCCGAATACAGCCCGTCGATGGAAGAAATCCATCATACCGCCAAGCGCGACGCGCCGAGCGGAACGGCCATTACACTGGCAGAAGGAATACTCGAAAACTATCCCACACGCACAGGCTGGATCAACGAATCCACCGGCGATCAGCATCAACTAGGAATAGTTTCGCGCCGTGAGGGAGAAGTGCCGGGCACACACATCGTCCGGTATACTTCTGCTGTCGATGAAATACAGCTCGTTCATCAGGCATTCAATCGCAAGGGTTTCGCTCTGGGAGCTGTGAAAGCCGCAGAATTTATGAATGGAAAATCGGGAGTTTTTGGGATGAAAGATTTGTTGGGATGAGCCCAAAAAAGATACTAATGAAAGTTGCCGGAGCAGGTCATTAGAAGGGCATTTATTGAAAGGTCTTCATCTAGCGAAGGCCAATGAATTCCATAGCCCCCGGGCGAAATGATATAATTGTTGCGATCACTTTCAGTCGCAGAGAGTAAGCGAGGAGATACATTGTTCAAATTGCAAGTTAAACGCTTGCCATCAAGGTCAATGACCAAGATATGATCTGTAAATTGTATGGATTTGATTCTGTGCCGAGTCAGATGATTTCGGTAATTGAACATCGGTCTAAATTTATTTAGCGGAATTCGTATATTCGGCCTGCTTAAAATTTTCTTATACGTAGAGAATTTTTAGGCATGATTACCTAACCTAAACAATGAGTCTTCCCAACGGCATTCGTGCCTC
>JBJTRD010000259.1:0-4135 GCA_046075945.1 Flavobacteriales bacterium | reverse complement strand
CTCTTTTCGTTTTTAAGGGAGCTTGTGAAAAAAGGATTTGCGATAACGGTTGGAGCAGTTTGCCTTGGCTATCTGGCGTTGGAATGGTACAATGGTCGGGCTCAAATGGCCGACTTTCGTGTTTATTACGATGCAACCAATGCGCTTTTGCATGGTGACACACTCTATGGGAAGGCGTTCGGCGTAAGCAGTGGATTTTATAAATACTCGCCATTTGCCTGCCTGCCCTTTATTCCATTGGCCATGATGCCATACACGCTGGCATCTGTTCTTTATTATCTGCTTATTACTGCTACCATTATTTTCTTTTCGCTGCGCATTGCGGGGTATGTTCAGCAGCTTTCGCGCAGTGAATTTTCGCTGAGGTTGCCAATTCTGGCGGGAATTTTTCTGATCGATCACCTGGAGCGCGAGCTTCATCTGGGTAACATCAACTTGTTTTTATTGGTACTATTATTCGAGGCATACAAAGCCCTGAAGTCGAATAACGGAATAAAAGGTGGGGTACTGTATGGGATTGTGCTCTTGTTAAAGCCTCATTTTTTATTGCTACTACCCTATCTGCTATGGAAAAAACAGTTCAGGGCCTCGATATTCAGTTTAGGTATTGTAGTTCTCGGAATACTGTTACCTGCTCTCGCTATCGGGTGGAATCAAAATATTCATCTGGTTCGACAATGGCTCACAGCAATGAGCGACCACAACATGGCGCTTCAACTTAGCCCCAATACAATCTATGGCCTTATCAACCGAATCTTCCTCGACTCGCAAGCAGGTTCGTGGCTTGTCTGGGGTGTTCTTGCGGTTGTAGCCGCCGCTTTCATTGGGTTCATGTTTCGCAACGACACCGCAAATAAATTACGATGGTCGAATGAAATACGTTTCACTGAGTTCTTTCTTCTCGTGGGCCTGGTGCCCAACCTGGTGCATACCGATACCGAACACTTCATGTGGGTATGGCCTATGCTCGCTCTTGCGATTCAACAGGCTCTAAACATTGATTCACCCCGCCGAAATGTACAGATAGCACTCTTGATGATTGCATTCATTCCCTTCGCTATCAACACACCCGACATCGTAGGCGAACGTGTCCGCTTATTATTCGATGAAGGCGGACTTGGAATTGCGAATTTGATAATACTGCTTGTAGGGGGTATGGTGATAGGTGATAGGTGTTAGGTTATAAGTACTGGGTACTGGGTACTGAATACTGGGTATTGGGTTCAGGTTATTAAATACAGAATATAGAATACTGTATGCTGTAAGTTGAATCCATTAGGCGCACACCTATTACCTAATATCTATTACCTGTTACCTGTGACCTAAAACCTATAACCTATTACCTACCAATCAGTACCCAGTACCCAGTACCCAACTACCTCCTGCATTCGCTCATAAACAAGGCGGCTGCCACAGAAGCATTTAAAGACTCGGCATCACTGAAACTCGGAATAGTCACGAACTCATCGGTGATAGAGCGCATGGATGCACGAACACCATGGCTTTCACTGCCAATGACGATGGCTGTTCTGCGATTAAAATCAAATCCATAGAGAGAGGTTCCACCCAAGTCAGCAGCAATCGTGTGATAGTTATGATCGCGCAGCAACTTCGAAATTTCCTCCTCGCCCATTCCCACCAACTGTATACGAAAAATACTACCCATGGTGGCCTGCACTACTTTAGGATTGTACCATTCCACGCAATCAGGTGTACAAACAATCGCTGAAATTCCGAACCAATCAGCGGTACGGATAATGGTGCCCATATTACCGGGGTCGGCAATTCCATCGAGAACTAAAACGATGGGCACAACAGTAAAATCAGGATTGGCCTCGCGTTGTCTGAAAACCGCCAGGTACGGAGACGGAGTGCTAAGGCTGCTCATCTGCTCCATTTCACGCGAAGTAACCAGCATGACATCAGCCCTTGCTTGCATCCAATCCGGATCAGCAGTGTATACAGAATGAACCTCAACGTTTGAGCGAAGCCCTTCCTCTACTCCTTTTCGCCCCTCAACAACGAAGCAACCACTCTCATGACGAAACTTCTTTTGTTGAAGGGTGCGAACCCATTTAATGTCTTTTTTCAACCAATAACTTTTTAGAATTTCGGCGCGAATGAACCGTTTTATGAGCAAAATTGCGCTGCAAGATAATGTCCGGAACCAAACATAACTATATCGTTTTACTGATCTGCTCAACCCTGGTGTTATCGGCCGGTTGCGCGCGTCTCCGAAATGTCCCGGATGGATCCGCCTTTTTACGTCGTCAGGATGTAATTATTCACACGGAAAAACCATCGAAACTCCCCTTGGAAGTTAAGGGTGTGCCTGTAGCTCCTATAACAAGTTTTGAAGTACCCATCGACGAAATTCTGTTCTACTCTAGGTTGAAACCGAACAAACGAATTCTATGGTTTCGATTCAACCATTCGGTCTATTTGCTCATCAATAAGAAAAAACTGGCACAAAGCGAAATTCGGGTAGCCGAGCGATGTGCTGAAAAAAACAAACGGAGAAAATCAAAAAATAAGACGGAAGTTACTTGCAAAAGCTGGCGCTCCTTTCTGGCATATTCTGTTGGGGAAAAAACAGCACTACTCGACTCCACATTGATGATAAAAAGTGCAGATCAAATGAACGTATTCCTTCAGAAGAGAGGGTATTTCCGTTCCAAAGTAGAGCCCGAAGTCATTTATAATCCGGATAGTAATAAGTGCCGTGTCGCATTCAACGTATATCCGGGCCGCCCCTATCGCATTCGTTCCGTAAAATATGTGATTCAGGACAAGGATATGGCGCAAAGCATTCATAAAATCCGTAATCTTTCGAAGCTGGACTCGCTAGCTGTGTTCGATACAAAAGCACTCGATGAAGAGCGTGAAGCAATCGCTACTTTTTTCAATGAGGGTGGTTATTACGATTTCAATAAAGAATATGTCGTCTTTGATGCTGATACTACCGTAGGCGGATTTCAGGTAAACCTGACACTTCGCATTGAACAGCCTAAAGTTCCCGCTGCCAACTATGCCGATAGTCTTATTTCGGTTCCCCACAAAAAGTACTTTATCGGAGATATTTACGTGCATACAAACTTTAACCTGTCCACCACAGAATATGCACCTACCGATACACTTCTATTTGAAGGGCTTAAAATTGTCAGCTACGGAAAACCGAATATTAATCCCGATGTAATTGCATGTGCACAGAGCTATAGGACGGGTGATTTATATAAGCGCAGCCTAATCGACCGCACTTACAAACGTTTCTCCCAAATGGGAGTATTCAGATCAACCAGCATTCAACTTCTACCAAGGCCTACTGCCATTAATGATAGATTACATGCACTGGATACGCATGTGCGACTCACCCCGGAAGAAAAACAGTCGTTCAACTTTTATCCTCACTTCACCAATCGAAGCGGCAACATGGGTATATACGGTAATTTGTCCTATACGCATCGCAATCTATTCGGTGGTGCCGAGGCGCTCGACTTTAACATCGTTACAGGTGTGGAGGCTTCACAGACGCTCGATTTTTCGGAGGTTTCAACAGACAATGCGGCGATTCAGATTCAAAACAGTTTCAACCTCAACACTTTTGAGATTGGACCCGAAATAACCTATCGTGTTCCCAGGCTATGGCCTCTGGGCTGCGATGTTACTGCATTGAGCAGTGAACCCCAAACCGCATTAAGTGCCACTTTCAACTATCAGCGACGTCCCGACTATACGCGAACGCTTTCACAAATGCGCTACTCCTACAATTGGATAGAAAATCCGGATGCTGTTTCACGGATTTCCTTGGACGTTGTAGAATTCAGCATCATTAAAATCGATAAATCACAAGGCTTTGAAGATTTCATCAATCGGTTGAATGACGTGTTTTTGGCAAACAGTTATCAAGATCACCTCATACTTGCAACGAATGCAACCTACACGCTCAACACTCAAAAGGCGAAATACCAGCCACGCTATTTCTATCTGCGCATGGGTGCGAGTGCTGCCGGAAATTTACTGAATGGAGTAATGGATATAACCGATCAACCGGTCGACACGCTCAATAGCCATCGTATTTACGGCATCCGTTTCGCGCAATATTTCCGAGGCGAAGGAGACATTCGATTTTACAATA
>JBJTRD010000258.1:0-4913 GCA_046075945.1 Flavobacteriales bacterium | reverse complement strand
AAACGGGCGTAGGAGAAACTATCAAAGAAGGAGAAGAAATTGTGACCCTGATGCCTGCCAACTATCAATTGGCGGTGGAACTCATGATTAAACCCATCGACTACCCCCTTCTTTCCAAAGGTCAAAAAGTCCGTTTCATTTTCGATGGATGGCCTGCATTTGTATTCAGCGGCTGGCCGGGAGCTTCAGCTGGCACTTATGGCGGCCTGGTAGTCGCCATCGATAATTTCACGAATGAAAAAGGAGAGTACCGGATTCTCGTAGCGCCCGATCCAAATGATGTGGCATGGCCTCCGGGCATTCGCGTAGGTGCCGGCGCGCGTGGCATGGCACTTCTGAATGATGTGCCGCTCGGTTATGAATTATGGCGTCAATTCAACGGTTTCCCACCCAACTACTACCAAGCTGATGAGCCTCAGAAGAAGTAACCACGCCCGATTGTCTATTCAGGTTGCTGCCTGTGTTGCTTTTATCTTCAAGTGCTCCCAGGGCATGGGTCAGTCCAACGAGTTGCTCTCGTTCGACATGTTCAAGGAAATGCTCAATAATCACCCCGCTATGCGTGTTGCAGAGCTGAGTATTGTAAAGGGTAACCAAACGATGGTGCGCGCAAGAGGAGCGTTTGACCCAAAAATTTCCGGATCGTATCAAAACAAGTTTTTTAAAAGCACTGAATACTACGACCAGACGTATATCGGTGTTGAAATTCCTCTTCGAGCGCCCATCATTTTGCAATCCGGTTTTGAAAACGCCAATGGTGCTTACTTCAATCCGGAGGAAACAACGCCCAATGGCGGACTCATAAATGCGGGCGTAGCTGTGCCCATCGGACAAGGTCTCATCACCGACAAAAACAGAACTGAACTTCGACAGGCAGAAGCCTATCAGCGCTACACTGCCATCGAACAAAAAATTCAAATTCAGCGATTGCGTTACGACGCGTTCCAGCAATATTGGGTGTGGTGGATGAGCAGGCGAATACTCGATGTTCACAACGAATGGGTAAACATTGCCGAGCAACGACTTGTCGACACGAAAAACCGTTTTCTATCGGGTGATATAGCCTCCATTGACACATTGGAAACGGCCATTCAAGTGCAAAACCGAAAGCAAAAATATCAGTCGGCACAGGCGAAGTGGAACAAGGAGTCGCTGGAACTTGCTTCGCATCTGTGGCAAAAAAATGAGCAGAACTATGTGCCGGTTGAATCGATACAAACCAGAACACCTCAAAAGGATCTGGTGTTCGAAAACTCGCTCAGCAACACGAACGTTCTCATGGACCGCACGAACAGCATTCAGAATTTGAACCCTGAATTGCTCAAATACAGCCCAATCCTGGAACAGTTGCGATTTGATGAACGATGGAAGAAAGAAATGATGAAGCCTGTTGTGAACCTTCAGTACAATGCGCTCAACGAAGCCGTTTCACCTTCCGACAATATGCTTACGTTTAATAATTACAAATGGGGGGCATACATTTCGTGGCCCATACTAATGCGTAAAGCAAAAGGAGAGTTGGGACTTACGCGAGTAAAAATTGAAGAAACCAATCTCGAAGCAACGCAGAGAACAACCATTCTTCGCAACAAAGCACTTGCCGCTATTCAACAGCTCGATCTTTTGCGGCTTCAATTAAACAATGTAACCTCCAACGTAAAAAATATGCAGCGACTGCTCGACGCAGAACGCGATAAGTTCAACTCGGGTGAAAGCAGTGTTTTCCTCATCAATACGCGCGAGCAACAACTCTTTGACTTGCGCATTCAGGAAACAGAGATTGCCACGCAACTCAAGCTGCAAGAGATAGAGATTCAATATCTTTTCGGAGATCTATAAAAAAAATAGGGCCGCGATTGCGGCCCTATTTCAATTCATTTATTCCATTATCAATTCCCTGTAACCACAATTCTCTCTGTTACATTGGCGCCCTTCACTGTGCCGGTGAGGAAGTAAATTCCCGAGGTCATACCACTCAATTCAAATCGCAAGTTGTTGCTTGCATTGAGCTTGATAACCTGCACTACCTGGCCTAAGCTATTCATCAGATAGAAATCACCTGCCTCGTTTGCACGCACCACGAAGGTTCCATTGTTCGGATTCGGAAATGCTTCCAGTTCCGACTCACGCATGAAATCACCTCCCGTTTCTTCTATGCACGTTGCCAGCGTCACACTCTTAGATCGCGCTGAAGACTGACCGCATGCATTGACACTCTTCACCGTGACGCTTCCTGCCGAAGTTCCCCAATTGCACGTCATAGAAGTAGTTCCCTGTCCGGCTGTAATAACAGCGCCTGTAGGCACTGTCCATGATTGTGTTACGCCTGTTACAGCAGGGGTTGTAAAATTCACACCGACCTGGCTCGGACACACCGATGCAGGACCCGTTATACTTGCTGGAATTGCCGGTAGTCGCGTGAGCGATGCACTGCGCGTCGCCGATGCACCACAGGCATTCACTACTTGTACACTCAGCGTTCCTGTCGTGAACGTGCTTGGAATATTTAAAACAATAGAATTGCCGCTGTTCGTGGCTATTGAACAGCCCGCAGGAACGGTCCAGTTGTAGGCCGTAGCAGCAGCCACGGCAGTAATAGAATAGGTAAACTGTCCGCCGCCACATAGGTTGGATGTTTGTCCTGACATTGCAGATAATGTGGCCGGACTCTTACTCAGACCCAGCGTGCGGGCAGCGCTTTGTCCACATGCACTCGTTGCAACCACCGATAATGTACCACTGGTGAAAGAGGAACCTATCAGTAGCGTTATGCTGGTTGTGCCCTGTCCGGCAGAAATAGTAGTGTTTGCCGGTGCCGTCCAGGTATAACCGCTTGCGCCTGCAATAGCCGTAATGGAATAGGTAAACGAAGAGCCGGGACATAGATTATTCGTGCTGCCCGAAATACTACCCGGTGTTGACGGTATACTATAAATTGTCCATGAGCGAGGACTGCTCAACCCGAAGCAATTTTGAGAACGAACACTCATCGTACCCGAAGTGGTAAAGTTCGATCCATATTGAACGGTTATTGTCTGTGTACCTTGACCGGAAACAATCGTTGAGTTTGTTGGAACGGTCCACTGATAGCTGTCTGCGGTTACAACCGAAGGGCATGTGTAGGTCTTCGTACTTCCTGCACAAACACCCGTATTCTGCCCGCTTATCGATGCAGGAGGCACAGGTGCAATTGTATAAGAATAGACAGTCCTTGAGCAGTTCGCGCTGGTGCCGCATGGTCCAACAGCTTTTACAGATAGCGTTCCTGAATTGTAGGTGGAGCTAAAACTCAACGCAATCGAATTCGATGTTGAGCTTCCGGTTGCTCCCGAAGGAAGCGTCCACACATACGAGGTCGCCCCTGTTACTGTTGGTGTAGTAAACACGTTGCCTGTAGAGTTGCGACAAACACCGTATGGGCCATTGATTGCCGTAGGTACAGGCGGTGCGCTTCCTGTTCCGTTTGTGACAGTAACAGAAAGACTAGCCGAACAACCGTAAAAATCCAGTACCGTCACAGTATATGTACCCGCACCAATTCCACTGATGTCTTCTGTGGTAGCCCCATTGTTCCACGAGTAAGCAAAAGGAGCGATACCATTCGTAACTGTTAAATTGATTGCGCCATTCATCGCAGCCGCACACGTGGTGCTTGTTGCCGATGCGCTCAATACGATGTTGCAACACCCTTCATTCACTACTCCATTACAGTTGTCGTCTGTGAAATTCGCACATGCCTCCGGTGCTTCCGGATTAATGTTCGCGTTGTTGTCATTACAGTCCCCACCGCACGAAGTGAATCCATCGTTATCTGCATCAAAGCCTTCATCAACAGATCCGTCACAATCATCATCGCTCGCGTTGCATATTTCCGTTGCGTTAGGTCGAATTGCTGCGTTGTTGTCATTGCAGTCGCCACCACACGATGTGTAACCATCGTTGTCGGCATCGAAGCCTTCGTCAACAGTTCCATCACAATCATCATCCGTTGCGTTGCATGTTTCTGCTGCGTTCGGGCGTATCGCCGCGTTGTTGTCGTTGCAATCACCGCCGCACGAAGTGTAGCCATCGTTATCAGCATCATATCCTTCGTCGATACTTCCATCACAATCTTCGTCAGCACCGTTGCATATTTCAAACGCACCAGGGTGAACAATTGCGCTGTTATCGTTGCAATCGCCCTGGCAAGTCGTGTAGCCATCGTTATCGGCATCGAAGCCTTCATCGATAGCACCGGAGCAGTTATCATCGACGCCATTACAAACTTCTGTTGCACCCGGGCGCACAGCAGCAGCATTATCGTTGCAATCGCCCGAAACACCCACGTATCCCGAAGGTGCTGTGCATGCACTAACTGTATTCGACTCAGATCCGTAACCGTCTCCATCTGCATCGCTATACCAAGTGGCGCTTTGACCTACCGTGATGTAATTGCTGCGCACCTCATCGTCTGTAAAGCTGGCGTTCGATGCTGTAAGTGTTACACTGTACGTACCCGGAGTGTTGTACTGCACAACCGGATTGGCAGCAGTGCTCGTCGAAGGTGTTCCACCCGGGAACGACCAGTTATAGGTGGTTGCGCCGGTAGATGTGTTGGTGAAGGTTACAGAAGTTCCCTGACAAACGCTCGTAGCAGAAGCGTTGAAATTGGCAACTACCTGCGAGGCTGTTCCTACGCATGAACCAATTGTTGCGAGTACATTGTGATTGAAGTCGTTCAGAATATCAATGATGTTGCTGATGCAAACCGTGCTTCCTGTGAGGGATGAGTAGGTAACACGAAGAATGGCAGTAGCATTTGTATAAGTTGGCACTTTCGTGTTTCCATCGCTGGTTACAGCAATTGTATTTCCATCGAAGTGAATATGCGCGCCCCAAGTTGCTGTAGGCAACAAATTCTGAACTCCCGAAAT
>JBJTRD010000257.1:0-2376 GCA_046075945.1 Flavobacteriales bacterium | reverse complement strand
GGTGGAGGTGGAAGCGCAGGCAGCGGTGGAGGTAACGGCGGTGGAAATGGCACCGGCAATGGTGTGGGATCGGGTTCTGGCTCCGGCATGAGCTGGAAGTTGGACGGAAGATCCATCGTCAACACACCGAAAGTAACGGGCACCGCACCCGACGAAGGAACGGTCACTGTCGATATTTGGGTGGACGCAAATGGCGCGGTAACAAAGGCCATTGCGAACGCTGCGAAATCAAATACTTCGAACGGAACTCTTTTTAAAATGGCGGAGGAGGCCGCGCGCAAGGCGAAGTTCAGCACAAGCGCAGGAGGTAAGGAGCAGATGGGGAGTATCAAGATTACGTTTAAGCTGCACTAGGCCTCGGCTCCGCTTGGCCGCTGTCTTTCGACTAGCCACGGCCACAACCCACAGTATTCGCTCAGGTAACGTATGATGATGGACGCGCTAACGCGCTTTCCTAGCAACGTTGTTCTGTGCTATCCTTGCGCCGTGAACTACCTCCAAACCCTCGACTACCTCTACTCCCAGCTCCCCATGTTTCATCGGGTGGGACCGGCGGCGTATAAGCCGGGGTTGGATAATACCTGGGCGCTGCTCAAATTGGTGGGCAATCCGCACGAAGGCTTGAAAACAGTGCACGTTGCAGGGACCGATGGCAAGGGCAGCACCTCCCATCTAATAGCCGCATCGCTGCAAGAAGCGGGTTATAAAACAGGGCTCTACACATCGCCTCACCTCAAAGACTTCCGCGAACGCATTCGCATCAACGGTATCATTATTCCAGAAAAGGAAGTGAGCATGTTTGTGAATGAATACCATCATGCGTGGGAATCCATTCAACCTTCCTTTTTCGAGATAACCGTTGCGATGTGTTTCTGGTTCTTCCAACGTGAAAAGGTCGATATAGCGGTGATAGAAACCGGGTTGGGCGGAAGGCTCGACAGCACCAACGTGATTGATCCGGAAGTAGCGGTCATCACCAATATTGGCTACGACCATATGAACTTGCTGGGCGATACCATCGAACTGATAGCATCCGAGAAGGCCGGTATTATAAAAACGAATCGTCCTGTGGTATTAGGGGCAATGCGCAAGGAGGCCCACGAGGTGATGATGCAAAAAGCCAAGGCTCAGAATGCGCCTTGTATTGATTCATCCATCATTGCCGAAAGACACGTTCCCGCCTCTTCGTTGAAAGGGATTTATCAGCAAGAGAATCGGGCGACTGCCTACATGGCTTTGCGCACATTGGCGGCACTGGGGTGGCGCGCAAGCGAAGAGCACATTGTTGCGGGCTTTGCGAATGTTATTGAAAGCACGGGTTTACTGGGGCGCTGGCAGAAGCTGAAGGAAAACCCTTTGGTAATTGCGGATGTAGCCCACAATGAAGACGGCATGCGCAGTGTGTTGGAACAGATAAAACAAACTCCTCATGAACGCTTGCACGTTGTTTTGGGCGTGGTGGGCGATAAGGATGTGTCGAGGTTGTTGAAACTGCTCCCCACCGATGCTGTGTATTATTTCTGCAAGGCCGACATTCCGCGTGGGTTGGATGCAGCGGCGCTGCGCCACCAGGGCGCTAACTTCGGGTTGAAAGGCGAAGCCTATTCGTCGGTGTCGGCAGCCTACAAGGCAGCCTTGCAAGTTGCGCGGGAAGGTGATTTGGTATTTGTCGGCGGTTCGGTTTTCACGGTGGCTGAGGTACCAGGGTTGTGTATTAATAAATAATTAACACGAAAATCGACGAATAAATAAGATTAGTGGGGTTTTTATAGTATATTCGCCGAACAAAAACCAAACTTAATCACAAATTCAATGAAAAAAGTATCACTCTTTGTTCTTGCTCTCTCTGTGATAGCGGGAATTTTTACTGCCTGTACGAAAACCGCAGTGACAGAAAATGAATTAAACCTTGAAGAACGTCTTGTAGAAATGGGTCAGTTGGGCTCAGGCCAGAGCTGCACACCGTTGATTGCCGGCCAAAACATCAACGCCGGTTCTTTCTGCATTACGGATTCTGACACCAACGGTGATGGCAACCCGGACATGCTCCACGTTACGTACAACACGGTAGACGGATGGCAGCTGAAGGATGTTCACTTCTGGATAGGAACGACCCTGGCATCTATGCCACAAACAAACACCGGCTCACCTAGATTAGGTTTGTTCCCTTACAAGACGTCGAACATCAATGGGACTTCGTACACGTATAACATCCCATTCTCTGTAATAGGATATGCTTGCCCTGATGCGGCTCGCTTCTACTTCGTAGCGCACGCTGTGGTTTGTCGCAATGGTCAGTGCGAAACCGCTTATGCAGGTGGTGACCGTTTGCTCGCTCGTGGTAACTGGGCCATGTTCAACACCATCTGGATTTCA
>JBJTRD010000256.1:0-6282 GCA_046075945.1 Flavobacteriales bacterium | reverse complement strand
CATCTTGCAGAAGTTTTTCAGCGCTTCTATTTTTCTGCCTATCATTCCTATGTGTGGGGTGTGCTTTCGCTGGCAGGTGTTGTTTTTCTAATTTATAAACGCGATAAAATCGCCATCGCCGTGACACTCGTGTTGTTTCCTCTCATTGCACTCTACATGATGAAGTCGGGCAGTTTGTTTTCACACCACGGTTATTATGCACTCATCCTGGTGCCGTGGCTCACGTGGTGTGGCGCTTTGATCCTTGAAAAAATGCCGACCAGAATTGCCATACTTTTTCTGGTTGTCGGAGGAATCGAATCGATTGCCAATCAGCAGCACGATTTCTTCATCAAGCCGGAAGCGTTTCACAAACTTCAGCTGGAAACCTTGGCAAATCAAGTCAGCCAACCCAACGAATTGGTAGGATTAGTATCCAACGCGAATCCCAATGAGTTTTACTTTCTAAATCGCAAGGGTTGGTTGGTAGAACCCGACCGATGCAACGACAAATATCTTGAAGAATTTAAAAATCGCGGCTGTCGCTATCTGTTTGTGCCGGCTGCGCGTAGACCTGTTTCCATTACGTTTTCCCTGGTCTTCGAAAATGATTTCTATTCCGTGTTTGAATTGAAATAATGCTATCTTCGTACGAATGAAGCGCGTCGTTTTGCTTTCTGTACTGATTGTATACGTTCTGCTAACGGCAGGAGTACAGCTTCATTTGCACTATTGCTGTGGACACCTTTCCGATTTCCATTTTATTTCTTCCTCACCTTGTGAGCACAATTCGGATCAAGAAAAGAACGACACCTGTTGCGGAAAGAAGCATTGTTGCAGTTATGTTCACATCGATTTGAAAGTTGACGACTCCCATCAACCTTCAGAAACAGCGCGATTCATTCCTGTGATAATAGAGGGGGCATTTGCACACTCATTTCCTATCCTAATTCACAGCGCCTCTCGTTGTGATACTCCTCCTGTGAAAAATGCACCGCCGCCCGATGACGAGCGGTATTTGAGGTTTCATTCGCTGGTGTTGTATGCTTGATGGGGTGAAATAGTGAGAGAGTGAAATGGTGAAATAGATTGGGTGTATTCCCCTTACCGCTTCACTAATTCACTCCTTCACACTCTCACCATTTCACTCTCTCACCATTTCACTCTTTCACTCCATCATGAAACACATCCTTTTCCTCATACTCATTTTCATTACCGGACAAACACTCTCGGCTCAAAAACCTGTCACCACAACCTTCTGGGTAGCGGGTGTTTGCGGCATGTGCGAAAAATCGATTGAATCGGCTATGGACACCAAAGGCATTGTCAAGGCGGATTTCAGCCTCGACAACAACATGTTGACAGTCACTTTTAAGCCGAATAAAATCAACGAACAAGAAATTCATGCATTGTTGAATGAGGCAGGTTATGACACTGAAAAAAGCATCTGCTCCGAAGAGCAATACGCGCGTGTACATGGCTGCTGCAAATACCGTGAACTCGAAAAGCACTAAATAATATGAGGCTACTTTTTGCAATTGGGCTGCTATTCTCGGTCCTTCTGTCTCATGCTCAAGGTGTATCGGGAACGGTCAGCGGCGAATGGTCAGATGGTAAAACAGAAACACTTGTTGGCGCCACCGTGGTATGGAAAGATACCCGAAGCGGCACGCTGACCAATGAGCAAGGAATCTTCCACATTGGCATTCCTCCCGGGGCACAAAAGCTGGTTGTTTTCTATGTGGGATTTCAGGCAGACACCATTACGTACACCGGTCAAAAAGACATCAACATTGTACTGAAACAATCGGGCAGCGGCAAGGAAATCATCATCGAGGGGGAGCGCGCTTCAACGTTTATCAACTCGCGCGATCCTCAGCAATTTCAAGTGCTCGGTGAAAAGGAACTCTGTAAAGCCGCCTGTTGCAACCTCAGCGAAAGCTTCGAAACCAACGCTTCGGTAGACGCGGCCTACGCCGATGCCATTACAGGTACTCGTCAAATTCGCATGCTCGGACTGGAAGGCAAATACACCCAGATGTTGTTCGACAACATCCCCGCTGTGCGCGGCCTTTCGAGCACCTACGGACTCACGTATGTGCCCGGACCGTGGGTGAAAAACATTTACATTACAAAAGGGGTGGGCTCCATCACGAGTGGCTACGAAAGCATGACCGGACAAATCAATGTGGCGCTTAAAAATCCGGACACAGCTGAACGTTTTCACCTGAACGCCTATGCCGGCAGCGGAGGTCGCACGGAACTCAACCTCGTCATAGGTCCAAAAGAAGAACATGATCATGAAGAAGAACAAGGTCACGATCATCATGATCATGAAAAACATATAAAAGGTAGTTTTCTCGCGCACGGAGCTATGTCACAATTGCGCACCGACATGAACGGTGACGGATTTCTCGACAATCCGCTTTTCTCGAACATTTCACTTCGCAATGAATGGCACTTAGACGGACATAGCGGCCTTGGAGCTCAGCTTGCATTGAATTATCAGAACATTAACAACGTAAGCGGGCAGCTCAATTACAATCCAACCGACGAAGCCCGTTCATTGTTATGGGGCGCAAATACGCGCACAAGGCGTTACGAAGCATCCGCGAAAGTTGGATATGTTTTTCCGAATAAACCATGGAAAAGCATCGGCTCTCAATACAGCGCACTTTACCATAATCAACAAGGTGAATTTGGTTACAGATCTTACAATGGCGAGCAACGAAGTGGAAGAATCAACTTACTATTTGCTTCTCGTATTCTAAACGAATTCAACACATTCACCACAGGGTTTAGTTATGTGTTCGATGATTACAGAGATACGCTGGCCATGAGTCGCAACTACTACTTCATCAACGAGTACACATTGAATCGTCAAGAACGAGTGCCCGGTGTTTTCTTCGAATACACCTTCAAGGCTCGCGATAAATTCACCCTGGTTGCCGGACTGCGCGAGGATTTGCATAATGTCTATGGCGCATTGTTTACACCACGTTTGCATGCGCGTTACACCATCAACGATCACACAACACTGAAGGCTGTTGGAGGAATGGGATATCGAACGGCGGTGCTGGTAATGGATAATGTGGGTATGCTGGCATCCAATAGAATGATTCAGATTCAAGGCGATGCGGCCCCTTCCAATAAATACCAGGGTCTCGACATTGAAAAATCGCGCAATGCAGGACTTATCCTCACGTGGAAAGGCGATATACGCTTTCGACCTGCAACACTCAGTTTGGATGCATTCATCACCGACTTCGAAAGCCAGGTGGTTGTCGATTATGAAACTCCGAGATACGTGTACATCTATAATTTGGAAGGCAAGAGTTATAGCAACAGTGCGCAGGCAGAATTGCAATGGTCTCCCGCGCGCCGTTTCGATGTTCGTATGGCCTATCGCTGGCTGGAAGCTCGCACCCAATACCGTGAGGGTATGCGCGACAGGCCATTGGTCAACCGTCATCGCGCATTTACCAATCTCGCATACGAGACACGCAAAAAATCAACAGGCAGTCAATGGCGCTTCGATGCCACAGTGCAATGGATAAGTCGGAAGCGGATTCCCTATGTTATCAGCAATCACAGCGAACATACCAATGAGCCGCTTAGCAGTTGGTCGAATGATTATTGGCAAGTAATGGCACAAGCCACCTATGTATTCAAAACAAATCTGGAAGTGTATATAGGCGGTGAAAACCTCACCAATTTCATGGTTCATGACGCCATCATCATGTCGAATGAACCAAGCTCTTCTCTGTTTGACGGATCGTTGCTTTGGGGGCCTGTTTTCGGGAGAATGGGATACGTGGGGTTGCGCTGGATACTGTAATTACAACAAACTCAGCTGCACAAACTGGTGCTCAAAATCGAGCAGCCAGCGCTTGCGTTGAATACCGCCACTGTAGCCCATGTAGGTGCCGTCTTTTCCGATGACACGGTGGCATGGAATGAGCACAGGCACCGGGTTTTTGGCGATTGCAGAAGCAACAGCACGTGTGAGTTTGATGTCGCCCAGTTGCCTTGCTATATCCTCGTAGCTTACGGTTTTTGCAAAAGGTATACGCATCAACTCCTCCCACACGGTTTGCTGGAAATGGGTGCCTTCCAAATGCATAGGAATATCGATACGCGATGAATTCCCGTTGAAGAACAGCGCAAGAGCCTGCAACACCCGATGGAGGTCATGATCGAAATCGTCCGTACCTCGTTGATCCACAAAATCGATGCGCGTCAGCATGCCACCAAAGCCTTCCACACGAAGCCAACCCATGGGTGATTGAAAATGAACTACCGATTTGCGCATGGGGTTAAAGTAATGCAATTCATGATTGACAAAACATGTATTCTGAGAAGTCATTCACGCGTAAATTCGCAACTCGTTTAAAACTGTATACTCACCATGAAAAAACTAGTAGAAGAATTCCCCAATCACTTGCGCGAAGCCTTGCAAATTGGCCGCTCTGCTCAACTCAACCCGTGCAATAAAACGATTCAGAACATTGTCATTTCCGGCCTGGGCGGGAGTGGCATAGGCGGTAAAATTGTAAGCCAGCTTGTTGCTGAGAAATGCCCCGTTCCTATCGTCTGCACCAATGATTACATCCTCCCCGATTTCGTAAATGAGCATACGCTGGTCATCATCAGCAGCTATAGCGGCGATACAGAGGAAACCGTGGCAGCACTTCAGGAAGCAATGGCCAAAAAAGCTGAGATTGCCTGCGTAACCAGCGGTGGTAAAATTCTGGCGGCATCAAAAGAAAATGGATTCAACCACATCATCATTCCGGGCGGCAACCCTCCGCGCTCCATGTTTGGCTATAGTTCTGTTCAACTATTCTTCTTGCTTCGTCATTATGGATTCATCGATGGCTCGTTCGAAAAAGAGGTAGAAAACAGCATTGAAATTATTGAGAGCAACATCGACGACATTCGTTCCGCTTCGAAAAGCATTGCTGAAATAGTGGTTCACCGAATTCCTATTCTTTACAGTGAAGCCATGTATGAAGGTGTGGCTATTCGCTGGCGTCAGCAGATCAATGAAAACTCGAAGATGCTTTGCTGGCACCATGTTTTCCCGGAAATGAATCACAATGAGCTCGTGGGCTGGACAGGTGGTGATAACCGTGTTGCGGTAATCATTTTGCGTAATGAAGACGACCACAAACGTTCGCAGTTGCGCATGGAACTGTGCAAAAAGTTAATGGGCGAAAAATGTGACACCGTTGTTGAAGCATGGTCAAAAGGAAGCACACGCATTGAACGTTCCATGTATCTCATTCATCTTGGAGACTGGATCAGTATTGACCTCGCGGAGTTGCGCAACGAAGATGCCGTAGCAATTCCGGCTATTATTTTCCTGAAAAACGAGCTGTCGAAGGTGAATTAATTTCACATGAAGAAACCTGTTGTTTTTCGCGACTTAGGTAGCATGGATTACAAGGCGTGCTGGGATTTACAAGAGGTTTATTTCAATAAGGCTGTTCATACAAAATTTGATAATCGTGCGAAAGCACCCGAAGAACAAGTGGTCACAACTGACCACTTGTTTTTTGTAGAGCACCCCCATGTGTATACGCTTGGCAAGAGCGGCGACATTGCGCATCTGTTGCTCGATGAAGAAGCGTTAGCAAAAGTGGATGCGCGGTATTACGCCATCAATCGAGGTGGCGACATCACCTATCACGGTCCCGGTCAAATTGTAGGATATCCCATTTTCGATCTTGATCATTTCTTCACCGACATTCACAAATACCTGCGTTACCTGGAGGAGGCTATCATTCTGACATTAGCGGACTACGGAATCAAAGCGGGGCGAATTGAAGGGCTGACCGGCGTTTGGCTCGATGAGACAGATCCGAAAAAAGCGCGCAAGATTGCGGCTCTAGGCGTGAAGTGTAGCCGCTGGGTTACGATGCACGGGTTCGCGTTTAATGTGAATGCCGACCTTTCGTATTTCAACCACATCATTCCATGCGGGATAACGGACAAAGCGGTGACGTCGATGCATTTGGAACTCGGGAGAACATTGGACTTTGAAGAAGTGAAATTGCGATTGAAGCACCATCTAGCAGCTGTATTCGAATTGGATTTTGTGTCTGAATAAACGATGTAAAATCGGGTATTGAATCGGTTATTTTTGCTTTTACCAAAACCATTATGGACAAACCACGTGTAGGAGTTTTAGGAGGCGGATCCTGGGCCACTGCTCAGGTGAAGTTGTTGTGCAAGAACACCGACAAGGTGTATTGGTGGATGCGCAACAAGGAAGCCATCGAGCACATTCGTCAATACGGT
>JBJTRD010000255.1:0-6580 GCA_046075945.1 Flavobacteriales bacterium | reverse complement strand
TTTCGATGCTCTCGAGCTCACTTTTTCCAACCACCTTCACATCGCCCACCTTCTCTTCAACTGCCGATTCGGCTTCCTTCTTCTTGGTTGTCTTTTTGGCAACAGGAGCCTCCTCCGGCGCTGGCACCTCAGCTGCAGGTTCGGCCGGCTTTGCTGCAGGCTTCTCCTTCACTTCAACCTTGCGCTTGAACTTGCTGTAATCGATTTCGGGTTCTTCCTCCTTAGCTGAACCCGACAATGTTTTCTTATCCTCGAGGGTGATGGTAGAGCGCGACTCGCGCACTTTGGCAGCTGTTGCCGCCGACTTTTCCTTAGCGGCCTGGTCTCCGGCAAATTCGCCCAATAGCAGTTCATATGCATCTGCCTCAATCTTTGCCATCGGGTTATTCTCTACCGCTACTCCTTTCTTCGAAAGAAATTCTACGATAGTGTCCTTACTAACGCCGAGCGTTACTGCTGCTTTTCCAAGCCTTTGTGGTCCTTTAACTTCAGACATATTCCAAAAAGTTGTCGAGGAGAGCACAACGCAATGGCCAGATTCAGGGAGCTATATGTTTGCTTCTGCTTACTGTTTCATTGCTTTATACTTCGTTGACGTTTGCCGTTGTGATAAATTTATTTGCGAGCGCAAGTTAGTTTGTTTTGTCGGGTTTTATTATAAAAAGGTGAATTTCATGGTAATTTTACGCAGTAGGTGATAGGTAGTGGGCAGTGGTTAAAAGTTACCGCACGCCCTGCGACAACTTGCAACCTGCAACCAACAAACCAGAACACATGCAAACTCGGCGGATAATCCAAGTACTGGTATGGATGTTTTTAGCAGGGCCGTGTGCCTCGGCTCAGGTTGAAGTTGCTTTTTTTCTTTCACCCACGTGCATGATTTGTCGTTACTATGCCCTTGAAATGCGCGACCTTACTTCCGATTATAGTAGCCGAGGGGTTGAATTCAAAGGCTATGCTGTTGGACCTTTGTTGAACGACAGTCTCATAGAAGCTTTTCGTACTGAATATAAAATCCCGTTTCCGATTGTGCGTGATGATGCAATGCATCGACGTTTAAATGCAAGCATAACCCCCGAGGTCTTTGTGATTCATAATGATTCGGTGATGTATCACGGACGAATAGATGATAGTTTTGTTCGAGTAGGAAAACGCAGGACGCATTTGAAAAACAGAGAGCTGCGCAATGCGCTTGATTGTATTTTGCAGGGCAAGAAGCCGGATATTGATTACGTGCCCGCTGTTGGATGTATTATTGAAAAATAAATTGTATGCATAAAAAAATCGCACTCCTGTTGATGCTTTGGGCCGCGCGCGCCGGAGCACAGGTTACATTTTCCGAAGATGTGGCACCCATCATTTTCGAGCACTGCACCAAGTGTCACCGCGATGGAGAAATAGCTCCGTTTCCGCTGACGAATTATGCGGAGACAGCCGCTATGGCATCCATTATTGAGTATGTGACCGGCATACGGTACATGCCACCCTGGACACCCGACCATACCTACACCACGTTTCGCGATGAGAACGTACTCACCGATGCCGAGATAGCCACCATCGCCCAATGGGTTGCCGATGGTGCACCCGAAGGTAATCCTGCGCTTACACCACCCACTCCTGTTTTCCCGACGGGATCACAAGTAGGAGAACCCGATCTGGTGCTAACGATGGAACAAGCCTATGTGCACCAGGGTAATAATCAGGATATGCACAAGGTGTTCGTGCTGCCCACCGGCCTAACGCAAGACACCGACATTGAAGCCATTGAAGTGCGTCCCGACAACAAAGACATTTGCCACCACGCTATTTTGGGAGTTGATATTAGTGGAGAAGCCGCTCAACTCGATGCTGCAACCGCTGAATACGGGTACACGCAGTTTGGTGGATTTGGATTTAATCCCATCGATAATTTATTCAGCGCATGGGTCCCCGGTTCGAGTCCGCTGGTGTTTCCGCCTACACTTGGCAAAAAGCTCTACGCCAATTCCGACCTGCTTGTACAAATGCACTACGGTATGTCGAGCATCGAACAGAGCGACCAATCGAGTGTAAATATTTTCTTCGCCGACCAGCCTATTGTGCGCTACGTGCAAACAGCCACCATTAATCCCACGGACCTTGATGAGCAATTTTACATCTTGCCCGGTGAAGTGAAAACTTTTCACGGGACCATCGATGTACCTATCGATGTTTCGCTCATCGATGTAGCCCCGCACGGCCATCTCATATGCAAAAGCTACGAGGTATTCGCTACGAGCCCATCTAATCAGGATACTATTAAGATCATTAAAATTCCCGAATGGGATTTCAACTGGCAGGGGCTTTTCGCTTTTCCAAATTTGACGCGTATTCCCGCCGGATATACCGTGCACTGCATTGGCACCTTCGACAACACAGCCGATAATCCGACAAATCCCAACGATCCTCCGCAGTTGATAACCTGGGGTGAATCAACAACCGACGAGATGTATCTGTGCTTCCTTCAATACGTGCTCTACCTGCCGGGCGACGAGAACATTTCGCTGCCCACGCTGAACGAAGAGTACATGATGGTGTATCCGAAAGAGCAGTTGTTCCCTTGTTATCCCAACCCCGCGTTTACCGAGTTGACCATTGGTTATCATTTACTCGAACCGCGCAAGGTTTCGCTCGATGTGCTGGACCTGCAAGGACGAATTGTGGCCTCTGTGTTCGCCAACAAGTCGATGGGCATGGGCTATCACCGCGAACGTTTTATGTTGAACGAACTGGAAAACGGCACCTATATCTATCGCTTACACGGAGAAGGCATCGATGAATCGCAACGGTTCATTGTGCAGCGGTGATCCAATAGTTCACACCGGCGAAGGAACGCACTATGCTATGCCTATAAATGAAAAGGGACGCGCTGTTGCGCGTCCCTAATTCTTTAAGAAGGAAATTCTCTTATTCGAATTCAGCCTTCAGAATACGCACAACCTCTTCCACTGTTTCTTCTTCAAGATCCGTGCGCTTCACTAGGTCTTCTTTCGGAATAGCCAGCACCGAGCGGGCAGTATCGCAACCGATGTTCTTCAACTCGTCGATGATCCATGCATCGATTTCGTCTGAGAATTCTTCCAAATCCACATCGTCGATATCGGTATCCGTTTCGCGATACACATCGATTTCAAATCCGGTGAGGCGGCCGGCGAGTTTGATGTTGTTACCACCCTTTCCGATGGCGAGTGATACCTGATCGGGCTTCAGGAATACATCGGCCTTCATGTTATCGTGATCGAGATTGATGCTCGATATTTTAGCCGGAGCCAGCGCACGTGTGATGAGCAATTGCTCATTGCCGGTGTATTGAATAACGTCGATGTTTTCGTTGCGCAATTCACGCACAATGGTGTGAATGCGTGCACCCTTCATACCCACGCAAGCGCCCACAGGATCCACGCGATCGTCGTAGCTTTCTACAGCCACTTTTGCGCGCTCGCCCGGTTCACGAACAATTTTCTTGATGGTGATAAGTCCATCGAAGACTTCGGGAACCTCCTGTTCGAAAAGTTTCTCAAGGAATTCGGGAGCTGTGCGGCTCAATATGATTTGCGGCGAATTGTTGCGCATGTCTACTTTATAAACCACCGCGCGAATGGTATCTCCTTTCTTGTAGAAGTCGGAAGGAATCTGTTGGTCTTTTGGTAGAATCAATTCATTGTCTTCATCATCCAACACGAGCATTTCTTTCTTCCAAACCTGATACACTTCGCCTGAGATGATATCGCCCACACGCTCGCGGTATTTTTGGTAGAGGTGATCCTTCTCCAGATCCATGATGCGCGACTGCAAGTTTTGACGCATTGCCAAAATGTTGCGGCGACCGAAATCTTCAATCTTGATTTCTTCGATTAGTTCTTCGCCTACTTCCAGGTCCGGAACGATCTTTTGCGCCATGCTCACTTCAATTTGCGCAACCTCGTCATCGAGTTCGCCATCCGGCACGATTTCGCGTGTGCGCCATATTTCCAGGTCACCACGGTCGGGGTTGATAATGATGTCGAAGCCGTCGTCGGCGCCCCAGCGCTTCAGAATCATGCTGCGGAAAACCTCGTCGAGGATTTGGTTCATGGTTTCGCGGTCGATGTTCTTCAACTCTTTGAAGTCGCCGAACGCATCCATCAGATTTAAACCTTTCATCGGTATTGATTTTTAGAT
Organism: Flavobacteriales bacterium; assembly: GCA_046075945.1. Taxonomy (GTDB): domain Bacteria; phylum Bacteroidota; class Bacteroidia; order Flavobacteriales_D; family Sanyastnellaceae; genus JAIBBG01. The sequence continues at coordinate 2,401 of JBJTRD010000255.1, read as the reverse complement.
GATGTTACAATTTATTATTACTTAAAACGAATCATAATCTTGGCTTCCGCTATTTCAGCGTACTCCAGATTGACTTCCCGTTCAACCAGTTTCTTTCCTTTCTTTCCCGGCACCTCTTCCTTCTGCGCTGTTTTCAGCGTAATAGCGGTTTCATCAGCCGCTATGAGTTCTCCCTCAACCTTTGTCTTGTCATGCTTCTTCACTGCCAGATCGCGACCCACATTTTTCATGTACTGACGCGTCACCTTCAGCGGCTTCATCAAATCGGGCGATGAGACCTCGAGCGAATAATCTTCCACATCGCGATCCATTTCGTGCAGAAGGTGACGGTGAACCTCGGTGCACGCTTCGATGGTAATACCGCTATCGCTGTCGAGCGTTACATCAATCACATTGCCCGGACGCACCGCTACCTCCACAATGAACATATCTGTTCCGTGGATCTTGTTCTCTATCAGTTTTTCTACCTTTTCGCGGGTTATCATGCGTTTTTATCCGGAAGTTTATACCAAAGAAAAGAGGGGCTTGAGACCCCTCTTCACTTCGTTATTATCAGTGCCAAAAGCGTGGCAAATATAAGCGGGTTTGAATAAGCGCGGCAAATTTTTCTTTCGCATTGAAAATGAGCGTGAATTAACACTGTCCTGTTCTCTTTTATTCCTGTTTAACGTCTGCCCCCTTTTAAAAGACGTACATTGCGTCCGCATTTCGGTTAAACCCGTTTTGCACTAGCAAGGAAATCACCATGTCGTTTGTAACATTCAACACCAAAGAACACCCGTTCTTTGATGAACTCAAAAAGCGTGTAGACGCTTATTTCGAGTCAAATAACCTGTCGCGTTGGGGCAACTGGAAGATTTATCTGAAAACAGGTATCTTTCTGACTCTTCTTTTCGGCTTGTACACGTGGCTGGTGTTTTTCACGCCGGGCACAGTTATCAGCCTCGCATTGTGCGCGCTGCTCGGCATTACTCTCGCCGGCGTGGGCTTCAATGTAATGCACGACAGCGCTCACGGTAGCTTCTCAAAGCATGAATGGCTGAATAACATCATGGGCTATTCCCTCAACCTGATGGGAGGTGATGTGCATTTGTGGAAAACGAAGCACAACATGATTCACCACAGCTTCACGAACATAGAAGGGCTGGATGACGATATCGATATTCAACCTGTAATGCGCATTAGCTCCGGACAAAAGCGCTACTGGATTCATCGCTTCCAGCACATTTATGCATTCATTTTCTACGCGTTGAATTATGCTTTCTGGGTTTTCTACTTCGACTTCCTGAAATATTTCAGCGGGAAAGTCGGCAATACTAAAATCAAGAAGTACAGTTTTACGGATCACCTTAGTTTCTGGGCCACCAAGATTTTCTATTTCTCCATGTTCATCGTGCTCCCTATGTTCAGATTGGGTGTACTCGAAACAATTGTAGGTTATCTCGTTCTCACCAGCGTATGCGGTATTGTAATCGCCGTTGTTTTTCAATTGGCACACGTGGTGGAGGAAGCTAAGTTCCCCACACCGGTCGAAGGCAAGGTAGATGTTGAATGGGCGGTACATCAGATAAACACCACCAGCAACTTCGCTACGCGCAATAAGATTGTTTCATGGTTCACCGGTGGATTGAATTATCAGGTTGAGCACCATTTATTCCCCCGCATTTCACACGTGCATTATCCCGCTATCAATCAAATCGTGAAGGAAACCTGCTCTAAGTATGGTGTCGGATACAACGAGCATCGAACAGTGTACTCTGCTGTGCGCTCTCACGTAGTGCATCTTCGCGCAATAGGACGGTATGATTAAGGGTGAGGTAATGGGCCGCTAACTTTCAACCATTCAAAGGCTAATAGGATTATAAGGAGCGGTTCCTGAGCGTAGTCGAAGGACAACTTTCAACTAAATAGGATTATAGGATTGTAGGATTACAGGGAGGTTCCTTTCTTGGTGAGGTCTTTCCACGACCACAGTGCAAGACACGCATACGAGCGATAAGGCTTCCACTGCTCGCTGATGGCTAGCATTCGTTGCCTCGTCTTAGTTGCATTCGTTTCGTTCATACCGTACAACTGTATCATGGCCTGGCGAATACCCAAATCGTCTGGAGCGAATACATCCTCGCGAGCCATGGCGAACATAAGCAGCATTTGAACAGTCCACTTACCAACTCCCTTGATGCGTATGAGCGTTTCAGTAAGTTCATCATTGCTCATTGCATGAAGCGCGCTATCGTCGAGTCGATGTTCTATAAAAAAAGCACACACATTGTGGATGTAGTTGCATTTGGATTGACTCAAACCTATTGTTCGCAGCTCTTCGATTTCAATAGATAAAATTCTCTGGCAGGTGGGCTCATCGGGGCCAATTAGACGTAGAAATCGGTCGCAAAAAACGTGG
>JBJTRD010000254.1:0-2274 GCA_046075945.1 Flavobacteriales bacterium | reverse complement strand
CACTGCAGGACATATACCCGGGGCCATCAGCTTGCCCTTATTAAACGACGACGAGCGACATCGTGTAGGAATCGTATATAAAGAAGATGGCCGCGATGCAGCTGTGAGTTTAGGGTATCAACTCGTCGGGCATAAGTTCATTGATTACATCGAGGCTGCACGCAACCGCGCAGTCGATGGTAAGGTGGCGCTTCATTGTTGGCGCGGCGGCATTCGCAGCAACACCATGGCGTGGCTTATGGCTTCTGTTGGCCTGCAGGTATTTGTGCTGGAGGGAGGCTACAAAGAATTTCGTCAGTGGTGTCTGAAGCAGTTTCAAACAACTCACGCATTGCTGGTGCTTTCGGGTAAAACAGGAGCCGGCAAAACCGAAGTGTTGCATGCACTGCGGTCGCACGGCGAGTCGGTAGTTGATTTGGAATCGTTGGCCAACCACCGCGGCTCCGCCTTTGGTGGTTTGGGTTTGCCTGCACAACCTACGCAGGAAGCGTTTGAAAATCTTCTGGCGTGGGAGTTAGGGACACTCCAGGGTGCGAAGCGTATCTGGATGGAGAACGAAAGCCGCTTCATTGGTCGGGTGCGCATACCGGATGCGTTTTTTCTTCAGTCAAACCAGGCACCCTTGATTTCAATCGATCGCGATGTACAATCTCGCGCATCGCGAATTATCGCGGAGTACGGAGTTTTCGATAATGAAATTCTTGCAGAAAAAACAATAGGCATTACCAAACGCATGGGTGGCGATCGTGTGAAAGCAAGCATTGAAGCGCTCGATAAAGGCGACCGCATGGGATGGGTGCTTCCCTTGCTCGATTATTACGACCGAAATTATGCGCACGCCATTCAAATGCGCGAAGGCAAGCAGCAACACGTCCTATCGGTTACTACGGAAGGCGCATATGAAATAGCACAGGAATTACTGCGAAGAATGCAGCAATAAAAAACAACCATGGAAGAATGTAAGCTCACACAGCACAGCAAGGGCTCCGGATGTGGATGTAAAATTTCTCCTTCGGCATTGAAGGAAATTCTGCACACTACAGATGAGTTGCCTGCTGATACGCGCCTTTGGGTTGGTAGTGAAACACACGATGATGCTGCGGTATATGGATGGGATGAAGAGAGTGGATTGATAAGCACTACCGACTTTTTCATGCCTATGGTGGACGATGCATACACGTTTGGTAAAATAGCGGCAGCCAATGCGCTGAGCGATGTGTATGCGATGGGCGGCAGCCCCATTATGGCACTTGCCATCTTGGGCTGGCCCATCGAGAAGTTACCTGCATCGCATGCGGCACAAGTGCTTGAAGGGGCGCGCTTCATGTGCCGACTTGCAGGCATTCCGCTCGCGGGTGGCCACAGTATAGAGAGTAGTGAACCCATTTTCGGTTTGTCAGTAAACGGTCGTGTTGCCAAGAAGAACTTGCTGCGCAACGGCGGAGCGCAACCGGGCGATTTGCTCTATCTCACAAAACCACTGGGCGCCGGAATAATAACGGCAGCGATGAAACGTGGACAGTTGCAGGATGATTCACACCTGGAAACATGTGTGTCGTATATGAGCACGCTCAATAAAATCGGTGAGAGTATAGCCTCGGATGTTGAGGTGCACGCCATGACCGACGTGACAGGTTTTGGATTGGCGGGCCACCTCATCGAAATGAGCGAGGCGAGCGGTCTCACAGCGAAGGTGGATGTAAATGAATTGCCTGTATTTCCATTTTTGGACGCGTATGTGGCCGCACACATTTATCCGGATATGACCATGAAGAATTACGCACACTTCGCGTCGAAGATGGATCAGCTTTCGTTGCAGCAGTTGCTGGTGATGTGTGATCCGCAGACGAGCGGTGGATTATTGATAGCAGTGCCGGAGTGGGCTGCAGCGGCGCTTGAGCAGCGAATGCGCGATTTCGGTTGCGGAGCGTTTGCGCGAGCGTTGGGTGTGATGGTTGAGAGGGAGGATAAGAGCTTGAGAGTCGATACCCGAGCTGCGCTCGGGTGAACTTAAAGTGAAGCCCTTCGGGCTTCGGAGAAGGGGAGCGCCATCTATAGTACTTCGCACCTCGCACGTCGCCCCTCGCCCCTCGCTTCGGAGAAAGGGCGCGCCATCCATAGCACTTCGCACCTCGCCCCTTGCACGTCGCCCTTCGCCTCTCGCCCTTCGCGTTCGGTATAAGAATTAAAAAATGACACGAGTATGTAAGCAAAAGCCCCGCAAATGCAGGGCTCTTTCATAACTGTGCACCCACTTGGGATCGAACCAAGGAC
>JBJTRD010000253.1:0-5249 GCA_046075945.1 Flavobacteriales bacterium | reverse complement strand
AAAAATTGAAAAATGATGTGTGGAGTCGTCGATTGAAGGGTGTTGCGCGCCCGCACCAGATTACCTGTTCCTTCCAACACCTTATCCAGCTTTCCGTGCACCCGATATTGCTCATAGACCTCCTGCGTTACACCATCAATTGAGATAATGATGCGGTCGAGCCCCGACTCAATGGTTCGTCGCGAGTTTTCCGGTGTAAGAAAATGGCCGTTTGTACTGGTACTGGTAAAAATCTTTCGCTGATGAGCTAGTTGAATTAGCTGAAAAAAATCAGGGTGAATAAAAGGCTCACCCTGAAAATACAGATTGAGATGGACGATGTGTTTAGACAATTCATCGATCCAACGCTTATACTCTTCCGGTCGCACATTTCCTGTTTTGCGAGAAAACATCTTGAGTCCACTCGGGCATTCCGGACAACCCAAATTACAGGCAGTTGTTGGTTCAATACTGACACTCATTGGCAACGCTGGATGCCGACTTCGGCCCAGCCAGCGGGAAGTGTAATAAGTAGCCCACACCTTCAATGCATTCCAGGCCTTGTAGGCTGTGATGTAAGGCCAGTAACGGCGTATTTCAATCAACACATGATGCATGCAGGCAAAGTTAATCGGAGCAACCTCCTATATTTGAATCTCATGACACGATCTGCATTATGGCCGCTGTTCCTGGTGTTGCTTTGCTACTCCCAGCTGCAAGCGCAGACAATTCGTGGCACTATCAGCGATAAAAAAACCGGACAGCCCCTTCCCTTCGCGGCTATCATTGAGCAAGGCACCGTAAACGGCGTATTCTCCGACATTGATGGTCGATATGAATTAACACTCACCGACTCGACCGCCAGTGTTTATATAACGCTGATAGGTTATGCCCCGGTTCAATACAATAGTTACACAGAGGTACCGGAAACTATTTCTCTGAATGAGGAAAACAATATGCTTAGCGAGGTAACCATTCGCCCTGGAATAAACCCGGCAGAAATTATCATGCAACGAGCCATTGATAATCGAAAAAGGAATAATCCGGAAGGGGACATCGCTTTCACCTACACGAGCTACAACAAATTGATATGGGGTGCAGCCATCGACTCTACCATGCTTCGCGACACCATTCAGACAGCACTCGATTCAAATTCCACCAAAGCACTAAACCTAATGAAACGGCAACATCTGTTTCTGATGGAAAGCATAACCGAGCGAAAATATTATCCGCCCAATCACAGCGAAGAAACCATTATTGCCAATCGGGTTTCAGGCCTTAAAAACACCGAACTTTTCATGCTCGGCACCCAACTTCAATCCTTTTCATTTTATGGTGAAACGGTTGAACTACTCGGTATACAATATTTAAGTCCGCTTTCTCCAAACGCATTGAAGAAATACTACTTCGAACTGCAAGACACCACCTATCTGGGGAAGGATAGTATTTATACTATTTCTTTCCGGCCTCGCACCAACAAGAACTTTCCTTCTATATCGGGTCGCTTGTATATCAGCACCAATGGCTACGCTATTCAACAAGTGCATGCAGAGCCGCATCAGACAGGCAAAACGCACATTAAAATTCAACAGCAGTATTCACTTCTAAACGATACACTCTGGTTTCCGGCCCAACTCAACTCAACCATTTTTCTCGACTCAACACTGACCGTAGGCCCATTCCCGATGATGATAGAAGGTCGTTTCTCGATTAAAAACGTGCAACTCAATCCGGTTCTGCGTGCAGCTGAGTTTACACCTGTGACCTTGCAAATGCTGCCCAATGCAGGGAACGCACCGGAAACCCTCTGGAATACCTATCGCGACCTACCACTGAATCAAAAGGAAGCACGCACCTATACCTTCATCGATAGTGTAGGCAAGGAAGTGCACCTCGATGAACGTATGAAGGGTATTGAAGCTCTTACAACAGGAGAACTAAACCTTGGCTACTTGAATTTCGAGCTTAAACATTTGCTTGCCTTTAATAACTATGAAGGCCTTCGACTAGGCGCTGGTTTGCGAACCAACCATCGACTTTCCGAAAAATTCAATCTCGGTGGGTATGTGGCTTATGGTTTTAAGGATCGCGCTACCAAGTATGGCGGCGATGCACTCATTCACTTGTATCGTAAACGCAATGCATGGCTAAAGATGGAGTATAAAAACGATGTTATGGAAATGGGTGGAAACGGAATTCAAGTTGCCAATGCCGGACAATTTCTTACTCAGAAATTGTATCGCCTGTTCGTTTCTCGCATGGACCGCAGAGAGATGTTGCAAGCCTCCATAAATGGTCGGATCGTGGGAAACCTTACTTGCACGGGCTTTATCAACTCGCAATACATTCAAACCTACACAAATTACATATTCAAACAATCGATGCTGGAAAGTGTGTCACTCATCGATAGCAATTTCCGCATCGCAGAAACAGGAGCGCTTCTTCGCTTTGCACCCGGCGAACGACTTGCGCGCACGCCCACCCGTGAAATACGATTAGGTGGACGCTTTCCTGTTTTTCATTTACAAATCACGAAGGGTCTGAATAATTGGTTCAATGGAAACTATGCATACACACGCTACGATTTCCGAATCGACAAAACGTTCAATCTGTTGAGTAGTGGAAAATTGAGTATTACCGGATTGGCCGGCATGTGTAACGATAACATACCATTATCACTGCTCTACAATTCCGAAGGCACCTACGACCGATTCACCATCGTGGCGCCCGGTTCATTCCAGACAATGCGCACCAACGAATTCATGCATGCACGCTTCGGCGCTATGCATGTGCGGCATACATTCCGAGCGTTCAATTTAATGAAAGGCAAGTTCAAGCCTCAACTCGTGCTTGCGCATAGCATGCTGTGGGGAGATTTCAGCAACGAGAAAAATCATAGCTTTCCATCATTTCAAGCTGAAAAAGGCTATTTCGAAAGCGGAGTTCAACTCGACAATTTGCTGGTTTCAAACATCAGCGGTATAGGGCTCGGTGTGTATTATCGATACGGCACCTACGCACTTCCTACAACCAAAGAAAACCTTGCAATCAAGTTTACTTCTTCCATTTCTTTTTAATCAGGAAAGGCTTTGAATAATGTCGTACTTGGTGATGATGTGAAACTTTCCGCTATGCAATTTCACGAGAATAGCAGGCACGTCCTTGCTGATTAGTTTTGATAAAGAATCAATCGATTCATCTTCCGAAACCACCGGTAAAGCCGGGCCCATCAACTCTTCAATTTTCTTATTAATGTTTGATGCATCCTCAACCATGCTCTGGTACAAACGTGTTTCATCCACAAAACCTACCATCGCATCATCCTTCATTACCGGTATCTGAGAAATACCAAACTTCTTCATTTTTTCGATGGCGTGACTTACCAGTTCACCGCTTCCAATGGTGACAAGTGGTTTGTCGAGATGAGCTGCAATTAAATCGCGTGCAGATTTCTTCTCTTCCTTCAAAAATCCGCGATCACGCATCCATTCATCGTTATACATTTTACCGAGATAGCGAGTTCCGTGGTCATGAAAAATGACCACTACCACATCGCCCTGCTTGAAGCGATTTTTCATCTGCAGCAATCCCGCCATGGCACTGCCGGCACTGTTACCCGCAAAAATGGCTTCTTCCCGTGCAATGCGGCGCGTCATTACCGCCGCATCCTTATCGGTCACCTTTTCAAAATGATCAATCAAATCCAGGTTGACATTTTGAGGAACAAAGTCTTCGCCGATGCCTTCCGTGATATACGGATAGATTTCATTCTTATCGAATTCGCCCGTTTCCTTCAGTTTCTTGAATACAGATCCGTAGGTGTCGATGCCCAAAATCTGAATGTTCGGATTTTTCTCCTTTAAATAGCGTGCTACACCGCAGATGGTTCCTCCGGTTCCCACACCTACCACCAGATGCGTAATCTTGCCTTCTGTTTGTTGCCAAATTTCGGGGCCTGTGGTTTCGTAGTGCGCCTGCGCATTACTCGGATTATCGTATTGATTGGCCTTCCATGAATTGGGAACTTCCTTAACGAGTCTGCTCGACACGCTGTAATACGAGCGCGGATCTTCAGGGTCGACGTTGGTAGGACATACAATAACCTCGGCACCAAAAGCGCGCAACGCATCGAACTTCTCTTTCGACTGTTTATCGGTCGATGTGAAAATGCACTTGTAACCTTTGATGACAGAAGCAATAGCCAACCCCATTCCTGTATTACCACTGGTACCCTCTATGATAGTACCGCCCGGTTTGAGAACCCCCGAACGCTCAGCATCTTCAATCATCTTCAACGCCATGCGATCTTTAATACTATTGCCCGGATTGGTGCATTCAATTTTTGCAAGCACCAACGCAGGAATTTCAGCTGTAATGCGATTGATTTTTACAAGCGGTGTATTCCCGATCGTACTAAGAATATTTTCGTGATAGTTCATGCGTATAAGGTAGTTTGAACATTGATTTAGCTGAAACGTATGGCTCGAATAGGTGAAATTTTGAGGACATACATCGCAGGAAGTAACATAGCCAGCACACACACAGCCAGCGTAGCACAGTCGAGCAAGAGTATGTTACCCATGTCAAATTTAACGGGTACCGTGTCGAGATAGTAATTTTTTGGATCAAGCGAAATAATGGACCACTTCCATTGCGCATAGGCCAGTGTGATGCCCAACACGTTTCCTATAAGCATACCTCGCCCAATAATCCAGGCGGCATTCTGAACGAAAATGCGCATCACCGATCCATCCGCAATACCGAGCGCCTTCAGCACACCAATCATCGATTGCCGTTCAAGAATTATGATGAGCAGAGCAGATGTCATGTTTACAATCGATACCACCACCATGAGCAAAATGATAATGGCGACGTTGATATCGAGCATTTCGAGCCAGGCAAAAATATCCTGGTTGCGATCCGTAATTTTTTGAACCTGCAGAAAGCGCGATGTAACAATTGCCTGAAGTTCATCTTGACCCTCCCACAAATCGTCATAGCTATCAATGTTCACTTCATAGCCACCAACATAATCAATGTCAGAGTTTAGGATTAATGACTTCACCCGGAATGTATCTCCGTCGTTATTCAATCGATACCAATTCACTGTGGCAACAGCTGGTTTCGTTTCCGACAAATCGTGAACTTCAAGTGTAAGTGAAGTATCAGACTTCACAGCCATGCGATGAGGTCCGGGTCCTACCCAATCGCTATCGCTCCATTGAAAGTTCAGTTCACCATCGCCCCCGGAGGCAAGTGCATACACTGAA
>JBJTRD010000252.1:0-6653 GCA_046075945.1 Flavobacteriales bacterium | reverse complement strand
TATTGACATGATTTTCAATGGAGATGAGACAGGTATTGATTGTGGCGGGCCGGATTGTGATCCATGTTGCTCAACCGGTAATTGTGGCAATGGCATCCAGGATGGAGCGGAATTCTACATTGATTGCGGAGGAAACTCTTGTCCCGATTGCGACACCCTCTTTTCATACAAAATAGGATCGACGGTGTATTACACGCCTCAAGTGGCTTTTATAACTCCGGCCTATGATGATGTGGCGGGTACGCTCACCTATTCAATGGAGCCTGTATATGATACAGATGAAGATGCGCCACCGGTTCCGGTTGGCACGCTGTCGATTGTTGTTACAGCACCCGCACTTGGTTGGGCAAGCAGCCTAGGAGCGCCACTGGAATATCCTCTTCCATTTACCGACCCCACACTTTACAACGTATCCTATACAGACGACATGGGCTTCACCTACACGTCGGCACTTACCGGAGGTGATTGCACGTTCACTATGGTGAAGTATAAGGAACTTACTGTTTCGGTAAGCGACGTTACCAATGGCTGCAACAAACCGGTTGGTTTCTATCGTTTCTTCCGCGGTGTGTTTGAAGGGACACTTGTAGCAGTGGATCCTGCAGCACCGCAACCAACGGTAAGCTTGAGCCAGGGCTTGTTCCAGTTTACGTTCCTGCCATAAGCGGAAATAGATGGAATAATATGCCCGTATGTGGAAACGCATACGGGCATGTTATTTTTAGGGCGGAAGTGTCTGAATCCCACGGCCATGACTATATTTGCGCCCCCGAAAAGGGACCGCCTCATGAATCCGATGGTGAAAATACTCGCAGGTTCCGCATCCAATTATTTGGGTGAAAGCATTGCTAAGGAGTTTGGCGTGCAGCTCGGAAACGTGATTATCCAGCATTTCAGCGATGGCGAGTTTCAGCCAAGCATCGAAGAAACGGTGCGCGGCATGGATGTCATTATTATTCAATCCACTTTTCCGCCCAGTGATAATTTAATGGAGTTGTTGCTGTTGATTGACGCAGCGAAGCGAGCATCAGCGAAGCGGATTGTGGCTGTGATTCCATATTTCGGGTTGGCGCGTCAAGATAGAAAAGACAAACCACGCGTTGCTATTGGTGCGAAGCTCGCGGCCAATCTGCTCACCGCTGCGGGAGTGCATCGCGTGATAACCATGGATCTGCATGCGGAGCAAATTCAAGGTTTTTTTGAAGTGCCTGTGGACCATCTATACGCGTCGACCATTTTCGTTCCCTTTCTGAAGTCGCTGAATATCCCTGACTTGCTCATTGCCGCTCCGGATACCGGTGGTACGAAGCGCGCCAACGCCTATGCAAAACTGTTGGGGAGCGATCTTGCAATTTGCTATAAGCAGCGCAAGGTGGCCAATCAAGTGGAAAGCATTACTGTGATTGGTGATGTGCAAGGCAAAAATGTTGTGATTGTAGATGATATGTGCGACACGGCGGGCACACTATGCAAGGCAGCGGAAGTGATGATGAATAACGGAGCTTTGTCGGTGCGGGCAATTTGTACTCACCCTGTATTCAGCGGTCAGGCGTATGAGCGCATTCAAGATTCCGTTTTGAAGGAGATAATCGTGACCAATAGTATTCCACTCAAGGACGGGCGCCCGAAGGAAAAGATTAAAGTATTAAGTATTGCCTCGTTGTTTGGTGGCGTGCTAACCAACTTGATGGACAACCGCAGTATTAGTAGCAATTTTATTATTTCGTAAATAAATTAAAAATCAAATAACATGAAACAAGTCTCATTGAGCGGCTCTCCGAGAGAGAGCGTAGGAAGAAAAGGCGCAGAGGAATTGCGTAAAAACGGTCGCATTCCAGGGGTAATTTATGGTGGTCAAACACAAGTCGCGTTCAGCATTTCGCGCAACGACTGGGATAAAATTGTAGCACGCCCCGACACGCTTCAAATCAACATTGAAGTAGCCGGTAAGACCTACTCAACCATCATTCAGGAGCAACAGCAAAATCCGGTTACCGACCTGGTGACACACATCGATTTGCTTGAATTGACTCCCGGTAAAGTAGTTCGCACTACACTGCCCGTTCGCACTGTGGGTGTTTCTGAAGGGGTGCGCAGTGGTGGTAAGTTGCTTATCAACTACCGCAAAGTGCGTATTAGCGGCAAGCCGGAGGCAATTCCGGATGAAATTCAAGTAGATATTTCAGCGATGAAAATTGGCGATATGATTCGTGTTCGTGACATTAAGATTGACGGATGCAAGGTGTTGGAAGCAGAAGCTTCAGCAATCGTATCAGTGCAGGTAACACGCGCAGCTATGGCCGATGCCGCTGCTGCTGCTGCTGCCGAAAAGAAGAAGTAATCGTTTGGCGTTGGAAGCCCTTGTGTAAGTTCGCTGCATGAAATTCCTCATCGTAGGTTTGGGAAACATCGGCAGCGAATACGCTGAAACACGCCACAACATAGGATTTAAAGTATTGGACGCTCTTGCCGGGGCGTCCAATCTTTTTTTTAAGACCGACCGTTATGGTGATGTTTGCGAGCTGAGGCACAAGGGCCGAATATTTATTTTATTAAAGCCCAGCACCTACATGAACCTGAGTGGCAATGCGGTGCGCTACTGGATGCAGCAAGAAAAAATTGATTTGGAGAACGTGCTTGTCATCACAGACGATTTGGCGCTGCCATTTGGGAAGCTCCGCATGCGCGGTAAGGGAAGTGATGGCGGCCACAACGGCTTAAAGCACATTCAGGAAATTTTGCAAACAACAGAATATGCCCGTTTGCGATTCGGAATAAGTGCTGAATTTTCGAAGGGCCATCAAGTCGATTATGTGCTTGGTCTTTGGAATGATGATGAATTAAAAACGCTGCAAGAACATATAGAGCGGGCCGGAAAAGCGGCGCTGGCCTTTGGGCACATAGGCCTTGCTCGAACGATGAATGATGTTAATTCGAAGTAGTGGGCTCTTCCCCGAATGAAATATATTGAGCAGGATTAACGGGGGCACCGTTTTCCCATAGCTCGAAATGCAGGTGGGGCCCCTCACTGTTTTCACCCGAGTCGCCAATAAACGCGATCGATTCCCCGGCCTTTACCATATCACCCATTTTACGCAGTAACACCGAGTTGTGTTTATAAATGGATATGAGGTTATTGGCATGTTGAATGGAAATAACGTTCCCATCGTCGGCGGTGAACGCCGCGCCAATTACAGTTCCGTCTAAAACAGATTTAACAGGATCGTCTTTTGGTGCAGCCAGATCAATACCATAATGTCCTTTTTCGGGGTCGAATGAACTGAAGATGGTTCCATTTACCGGCTTAAAAAGAATGAGTCCTTTTTTACGACTTTCCGTTTCTTCTATGGTAGAAATACTGTATCGATCTTGTTCGGTAACTTTTTGCCGCATCGATTCATCCAGTTCGCTTACGTCGTAGTTCAGATTGACATCAGCCGAAGGTGTTTCGGTGCTGTCTGCAGCATTACTGAGCACTCCGCCCGATAAAATAACCTTTAAATCGCGCAGGTAGCGTTCATTTTTACGAACCACTTCAAGAAGGGAATCGGCCTGTAATCGGGCCACACGCGCCTCCTCTCTGTAGCCTGCTGAAGCATAATCGGGGATAACGTAATTCTTGAGAGGAGTAAAGGCAACAAGCAAATAAATAATTGCACCGAATACGATGAGCAGGCCACCAAACATGATAATTACGTTCAGCGGTGTGAGCGAATACGAAATTTTTTCTTCGAAAGTCGATTCGTTGAGTACGGTCAACCGAAATCGGCTTTTGAGCTTTTTAAGCAGTTTTTTGCGCTTCGGTTGAGGGGTGGCTACCATTTTTTAGCTTGAATCTTTGAGCAGACAAACAATTCCGTACAAAAATGAAATAATTTTGACCCAATCCTGTTAGTGGCGGGCAATAAAATATACTATTTGTGAAAATTCGTTTGTTGGGTCGTGAATTTTGGTGCTGGGCATGTGTTGCTATACTCGCAGCCTGTTCTACCAAAAGAGACGGCACAGCCCCACGTCTATATCACAACATGACAGGTCACTACAATGGTTATTTCAACGCCAATGAACTTGTAGAGAAAGGTGAAGCCACACTTGCAGCCGGGCACAAGGACGACTACGACAAGTTACTTCCGATTTTTATTTACGGAACCGCCGACGAGGCCAAGGCAATTTTTCCAGACATGGAAAAAGCAATTGGCAAATGCGAAAAGGTAATTGGCAGGCATACGATTAAAGACGATTCGAACGAGGATAAAAAGCGGCCGGAATTCAACAAATGGATCGACGATAACTACATGGTTATTGGTCGTGCTTATTTCTACAAGCAGAGTTACTACAAGTCTGCAGACATCTTTCAATACGTGAACCGCAAGTTCAAGAAACCCGATGCGGCAGTGAACAGCGCTACCTGGCTTGCGAAGTCTTACATCGCAGACAAAGAGTATAGTAAGGCCGTGCAGGCCCTGGTGCGCGCAGAGGGTGATATTGAAAAAGACGAGGTTAAAAACAAGCTGAAGGCACAGTACTACCTGACGTATGCCGATGTGTATGTGCACCAGAAAAAGTGGGACAAGGCGGCTGCCGAATTGGAAAAGAGCATTGAAGTCACCGACCGGAAAAAGGATAAGGCACGCCCACATTTTATTCTTGCGCAGCTATATCAGCAGATGAACAAGAGCAGCGACGCAATGACACACTACGAGTCTGTAATTCTTTCGCGCCCTCCATATGAACTGGAATTTCATGCGCGCATCAACAAGGCACTTTCATTCAGCCGCACGGGTGGTAGTTCGGGGGAAATACAGAAGCAACTTTTCAAGATGCTGAAGGACGAGAAGAACAAGGAGTATGTTGATCAGATTTATTACGCGCTTGGCGATATAGCGTGGGAGGAGCAGCGCAGAGAAGACGCGATTTCTTTTTACCAAAAATCGATAGAGTCGAGCACTACAAATACAAAACAACGCGCCAAGGCGTTTTTGCGTCTTGCTGATTTGCATTTTGATGAGCGTCGGTATGCAGCTGCCCAACTCTATTATGACAGCACGCTAACTAAGATTGAAGATACACATGAGCGGTATGATGAAATTAAAGCGCGAGCTGAATCATTGAGCGAATTGGTGGGCCACCTCGACGCTATTGAATTGTATGATAGCTTGAATGTAATTTGTTCATTAAGTCCGGAGGAGCTCGAAAAGAAAGTGCGTCAGTTGGCCGACGATTTAGCAGCGGCCATGGAAGCGCAACGCCTCGAAGATGAACGTAAGGCGGAAGAGGCGCGAGCAGCGGCCGAGGAAGCGGGGATTAGCGGGACGTTTTGGTGTTACAATGAAGAGTTGCGTGAAAATGGACGCAACACATTCGCGGATGAATGGGGCGATCGTCCGTTGAAGGATTATTGGCGACTGCAATCGCGGTTGGCCCAGTCGTTTGGCCCCGGTGAAGAAGTGGTAGCAACGGAGGAATTAGCAGCGGATAGCACCGGCGCATTGCCGGATGACAAATACAAAACGCCAACAGCCGAAGAATTGAAGGAGTCCCTTCCATGTGCCGATAACAGTGAGATGGAGAAAATCAAAAAGGCCGCGGCTGAGGGTTATTACAATGCTGGTGTTGTATACAAGGAAAAGCTGGACGACGACGACAATGCGATAAGTACATGGGAGGAGTTGTTGGCCAACATGGACGAGAGCAGCTACCATCCAACTACTTATTATCAACTGTTTCGAACGTGGATGGCAAAGGAAGGGACCAAGGGTTTTGTAAAGGATCCATTTTGTGAAAGCTGCAACTCGAAGTACTGGGGCGACGAAATTAAAAACCGCTACCCCAACAGCGATTGGGCAATGCTCGTTGACAACCCGGGTTATCTGGATATTCAAGACATGAAGAGAGCGCAGGAAAACGAGGCCTACCAGTTGGCCTATGGCTACTACTCATCGCGCAATTACAGTCGTGCAAAAATGTATTGCGACAGTGTTATTACCAATGATGCTCAAAACAGGTTAATCTGCAAATACAAGCTTTTGAGGGCGGTTTGCGTAGGCTATTCAGACGCTCCATTCGGTGTAAAGGAAAACTATCAGAATGAGTTGAACAAGCTGGTTGAAGAATGCGGTGGAACGGAAGAGGCCACACGAGCTGATTTATTGTTGCGGGCTATCAATGGCAACAATGAAATTGATACGTCAGGCCCTCAGAAACCGGAGGGAGAGTTTCCGACAGAGCCGACGAATAACTCAACTACTTCTGAAGCAGACACGACAGCGGCCAACGATGGCCCCTACATTTTCGATGCAAATGCGGAACACTACCTCGCTGTAATAATGCCGGTGAGCTCAAACGACATCAATGTTGCAAAGGCGGCTGTGGCTGACTTCAACATGATATTTTTCAACTCTTCCCAATTAAGAGTAACAAATAATTTGCTCGACAAGGACAATCACATGCTTCTGGTTAAATCCTTCAAGAAGCGCGAAGATGCCGACCAGTATATAAATGCATTTATAGGCGACACCGAAAAGCTGAAGAGCATAAATGTCGACGGAAACCATGTTTTTTTGATTTCTAAGCAGAATTACATAGCTTTGTTCAAAGGGAAGGATTATCGATTATACCTCGACTTTTTCGCCAGGTATTATTGATTCGCTTTC
>JBJTRD010000251.1:0-2578 GCA_046075945.1 Flavobacteriales bacterium | reverse complement strand
ATCCTGTTGTAGATGATGCGTTGAACAAACTGTTGATTCTCCACGCCGACCATGAGCAGAACTGCTCTACTTCTACGGTGCGTATTGTCGGTTCTTCACAATCGAATTTGTACTCTTCGATTTCAGCAGGTATTGCTGCTCTCTGGGGCCCTCTTCACGGTGGTGCCAATCAGGCTGTGATTGAAATGCTCGAGCGCATTAAGAACGATGGAGGCAATGTTCAGAAGTGGGTCGACAAGGCAAAGGATAAAAACGATTCATTCCGTTTGATGGGCTTTGGCCACCGCGTATACAAAAACTTCGACCCACGTGCGAAGATTATCAAGAAGGCGTGCGACGATGTGTTGAACCGCCTGGGCATTCACGACCCAATGCTCGACATTGCCAAGCAGCTGGAAGAAGTTGCACTGAAAGATCCATACTTCATCGAGCGCAAACTGTATCCGAACGTTGACTTTTACTCAGGTATTATCTACCGCGCTATCGGCATTCCTACAGAAATGTTCACGGTCATGTTTGCACTTGGACGATTACCGGGCTGGATTGCCCAATGGAAAGAAATGGTTGAGCATGGTGAGCCTATTGGTCGTCCGCGCCAGGTATACACCGGTGCCACCAAGCGCGACTATGTGCCTATCCCAAAGCGCGGTTAATATTCCTATCGAGCAATGGATAACGGAACAGTAACCGTAACGGCCAATGGCGGCATCCGGACCATTTCCTTTTTTCATCCGCAAAGCAACTCACTTCCGGGGGCGTTGTTGCGTGAGTTGGGCGACACTATCACCCGAGAAAGTGCCCGCCCGGAAACCGTTATAATCATTTTGCGTAGTGAAGGTGAAAAAGCATTTTGTGCAGGCGCCAGTTTCGATGAGCTCATCGCCATTCAAGATTTGGAGGGAGGCACTCGCTTCTTTAGTGGCTTCGCCCATGTCATCAATGCCATGCGCAAAAGCACCAAGCTCATTATTGGTCGGGTGCACAACAAGGCCGTTGGTGGTGGTGTAGGACTCGCCTCGAGTGTCGACTACTGTTTTGCAACTAATCAATCGTCTGTAAAACTCAGCGAGTTGGCAGTGGGTATCGGGCCATTCGTGGTAGGACCGGCCGTTCAGCGCAAAATGGGACTCTCGGCCATGTCGCAACTGGCTATCAACGCCACCGAATGGCAATCGGCCCAATGGGCCAAGGAAAAGGGTCTTTACAATGAGGTTTTCGACACAGTCGAATCTATGGACATGGCCATCGATGCATTGGCGCAACGACTGGTGAACTCCAATCCCGAGGCCATGGCCGAACTGAAACGCATTTTCTGGCAAGGCACTGAAAACTGGGATGAGTTACTGGTAGAACGCGCCGGCATCAGCGGACGCCTTGTTCTGTCCGACTTCACCCGCAACGCCATCTCTAAATTCAAGGCGAAATAAAACTCCGAGAGGCGAGTGGCGAATGGCAAGTGGCGAAAACTTGGCTGCGTAAGAAAATTGCGAATACCTAATATCTTTGACTCATTAAACAATAATTCAGTCCCCAGTCCCCAAATCCCAACCTCCCGTGCCCCCTGCTATCAATAGAAAACTCATCGAAGTCTGCTACACTCCCGGGCAGTATCATCTGTATCAGGAAGAATTTGATATTGTAGTAGTAATTGATGTGTTGCGGGCTACCAGCGCGATAACCACTGCGTTACATTGCGGGGTGGAGAAGATCATACCTGTAGCGAGCGTCGATGAGGCCATCGAATACAAAAAGAAAGGTTTCATTGTTGGCGCAGAACGCGACGGTCGTGTTGTGGAAGGATTCGATTTCGGTAATAGTCCATACGCTTATATGGATCCTGCTATGCATGGCAAAACCATCGTGCTTACCACCACCAATGGCACTAAGGCCATTCAGATTGCCGGCGAACGCAAAACGGTCGTGATTGGATGCCTGAATAATCTCGACATCCTCTGCTCGTGGCTTGCCGAACAGCACAAAAACACGCTGGTACTTGCATCGGGCTGGAAAGACAAGGTTAATTTGGAAGACACTATTTGCGGTGGAGCTATTGCCGATATTCTCATAGAGTCGCGCAAGTTTCAATGTGTGGAAGACAGCACAGTGGCTGCCAAGTTCATGTATCGATCGGCGCGCGAACACCTTTGGAGTTTTCTGCGCGCATCTTCCCACCGCCGTCGCCTAATAAAACTCAACATTCAGCGCGACGTGAAATATTGCCTGACGGCCAACACGGTACCGTGCATTCCGATATTGAAAGACGGGGCGTTGGTAAAATTACAGTACGAACCCACCGAATGGCTCACGGCTGAAGCAATGGCGCATTAACTTCGCACATATGCGCCGGTTTCTCATACCATCATTTTTAGTTGTACTTGCCTTGCTGGCGAGTTCCTACCGGCCTCACATCTGCGTGCTCGAAACCAATAGCTGGGGTTTTTTCGGCCATAAAAAAATCAATGAACTGGCGATCTATACGCTTCCGGAGGAATTGTTCGGTTTTTACAAAGCCAACATGGACTACCTCATCGACCATTCGGTAGATCCCGACAAAAGAAGGTACAGTGTAAAAGGTGAA
>JBJTRD010000250.1:0-3138 GCA_046075945.1 Flavobacteriales bacterium | reverse complement strand
TTTCAACATGGCATCCGGTATGACAAGATTATCCATGTCGGATGCAGGCGAAATATTTTTTACGCCAATCGTCTTCACGACCAATACTTCTAATCTGCGATTTCCCTCCATGGGTTGCTGATCAATGATCACAGAAAAAGCACCTACTGTTTCATTCGGAGAAACTGTTCGCACATTATTAGCAGCAATCAATTCTTCCCAAATCACGTGACTAAAATCGCGTGAGGCTGCTCCGAGTATGAGTGAAATAACCAATCCTCCACTCACGACTACACCAAGACCCTCTCCCTGATCATATCTTCTGTGATCAAGGTGAATAGGATGTGTCACCAAAAATCGCGTAGAAAGAGCGAGATTGGCAGTTACTCCAAGAGGGCGCGCAAATGTGTGCAGTATAACTTCATTCTTCCTCACCTGCAGCGACGATTTCGAGTATCCTTCCCACGCAGATCGATTGACCATGGCCTTTTCCCAGCCCGCAATAACAGAATTCAATCGTTCATCATGATTATTCAACTGCGCTGTAAAATCAGTCGAGGCATCTGATTTACCGAAATTTTCAGGTTGCGCTGCATACAACTCCATCTTATCTGTAGAGAAAACAATTTCATTTGTTTCAATATTGATTAGCTCGCGCAGTGTTGTTACAACTGATCGCTTGCCGTCAGCGGTATTGCGCACACTCACCATAGTAATACGCTGACGGAGCGTATCACCGGTTTGAATAGGTTTGATATACCGCGCGTTCTTAAATCCGAGATGATAGATTGCGCCGTGAGTATCAGACATGGAAACACACAGATACAGCGCCATCATAAATGGAACCGGCATGCTCCCCGCCTCGCAGTTACCGAGTGCATTGGCGTAATTGCTACTTGTGTGGGCAGGATTGTGCGAGTAGAATGACTGTAGCCACAAATCAAGCATGCCTTCTGTAACGGTTAACTCATAAGGATTGGCAATGACTGCACCTTCCTGAATGGCCGCATCAGAACGATGATGAATAACTCGCCCCTTACGACCCAAAGCGGGTAACTCCCACCCGTTCGAAATGTTGAGTATGCGCTGTGATGCTTTAATGTGAGGCGGTCCGACCAGTTGACCATCGACCAGCGCCATACCATCCGTATGGCGATTGGCCTTTTCATTCTTTCCTCGCTCATTGAGCTTCTTTGCAAGCGTGTCCAAAAGACCCTCTTTGCGTACCTTTTCTACTCGGGATGCCCAGGCAATCTCTTCGGCTGTAGGCAACATGCAGCGCTTCACTACATGAAGTTGATCGCGATGAATACATGCCTTTCCGTCGAAACCATGTCGCTTCGCTTCAAGCGCTTCACGTTCAAGACCAATTACATCGGATACTTTTGTATAAGGTGTGTCGAAAGCCGCAATTCCATTCGCTCGGGCTGCAAACAAAACAGCGTTGCGCGGATAGTCCATTGTTGTTGTACCATGAGGAACGGCACCGGTTAATCGAAACAAATCGCCGTGTCCGAGAAAAATTCCGATAATGCGACCGCCGCCTGCCTGCGCTATGGAATCCACTCTTAAAATAGCACCCGGTGTTTCAATTAAAGGCAACAGTTTGGTGCTTCCATCCTTCAAACCAAGTGCTTTTTCTCTTCGAGATAATTCCTCGTGAAGCGCGTCCAATTCTCCGGGTCTCTCGGTCATTGTTGGCATGAGGGCGGTAATGCCTTGTAAGCCAATAACCGCATCCAAATCCAGCATTTGCTCATCCGGAATTGCATTTTCATTGATACGCACCACGATAGGCCTATCGCCCAAATCACCATTTGCAAGAGCCTTCTTTAAACCTTCTCGAACAGCAGCTTTTACAGGCAAAGGAACCGCGTCCTGAAAATCTACTATAAAACAATCGGCATCTTTTTGCCAGGCCTTTTCAAATGCAAATTGAGGAAGAAACAAGAGGGTCTTCCAAGCAAACGGATTGAATGATCTTCTCAGACCTTCGGCCATTTTCGGCAAATTGCGCAGGTGCTCTATGGCCGCACTAATTCTATTCGCCTTCGCTGAACGCTTTATCAAATCATACAATTCATTAACCGGAACAAAAAGCACTTCAGCATCGGTCTGAGCGACCAGGGAATAATCGATTTTCTCATTGTTCAAAGCAGCCCAAATAGCCCTATCGGAGAGCTCATCTTCAACATTCAGGACCTCGAGTGTTTCCCCCTGTTCTCGCACTCTTGTTACCTCACCCGATAAAATGAACATGAACTGAGGCCGTTCGTTCGGAATCCAGATATCATCTTCCTTCAACGCAATCGCTCGATAACCCGCCTCCAGCGCTATCCTGGAGCCCTCATCCACCAATACCCGAGAATATTGTTCGCGCAAACGCTGATGCTGCACTTCTTGAATATAGTTCGTGATTCGGGATTTGACCAGCGCCTTATTTACATTTCCCATCACAGGAATCTGCAAGAGTGCACAGTCTGTTGTTGCCGTTAAAGTGGCATTTCGAAATGCGTCATCACCTTTAAAAAGAACTGATTCACCTAATAGGTTTCCCTGGGTAACGCGCCCGACTCGAATGGAACCGCCCACGCTGTCAGGAATTGAAGCATCCACCTGACCGGACAACAGCCACCAAAAATGGCCTGCCCTTTCACCTAATTTGCAAAGCACTGCCCCCTCTGCTAACTCCATTATACAAGACTCGTTGCGAATAGCTTGAAATAGCGAATCGTCAGGCGACAATCGCAACGGTGGTTGAGCAAAATAATCGGCAAGCGACTGCATCGCTGTCTCAATATTGAAGAGTTCCATAGAAATGAATAATCTTGATGAGTGTTCTAAAATAAGGAAAAGAAATGAATACGAAATACGCTAAGAAAAACGGAGCCGTTGAGCGTTTCATTAACTTTACCCTCCCTAAATTCTATCCGAATTGATCAGCCGTTCCACCATCGATCAAATTTATCAGGTCGCCATCATCGAAGAGGTGATTGGTGAGTTTGTGCATTTGAAGCGTAGCGGTTCGGCGTATAAGGGATTGTCTCCATTCGCCAACGAAAAAACACCTTCATTTTTCGTAGTTCCTTCCAAGGGTATTTACAAAGATTTCTCTTCGGGTAAAGGTGGCAACGTGGTCGACTTTCTCATGCAACACGA
>JBJTRD010000249.1:0-2546 GCA_046075945.1 Flavobacteriales bacterium | reverse complement strand
CACTGCAGTAACGCCCGCTGGTAAACCTGTTGGTGCACCTATGCCAGTCGCTCCGGTAGTCGTAATGGTTATTGGAGTCAAGGCAGTATTGACACACAAAGACGGTGTAGATGGCGTAGTGGCTGTGTTTAATGGTTGAATATTAATATTCAATGTTCTCGGTGTCCCAAGACATCCCAAAGCATTTGTTTCTGTTACTTGAAGCACATAATTACCCGCAGGCGAAGTTGACCAGTCAATCTGAATGTGATTTTGGGTTGGGAATAGAGGATTTGCCTGAATAGATCCTACAAATGGCCCTGAAATAATCTGCCAGTTATACGTTGAGCCTGGTGTGCCCCCAATTTCAGGCGCAGCGCAATCCACGCAATAAGGTTCGACTGCGCCAAAGCACAATACTTGAGGATTTGCGGGATTACTAGGCTGAGCCCACGCCCATTGCGGCACAACGACCATACAAGCTCCAATCAGTAGTGATAATAAAAACGATTTCATGATTTGATTTGGTTAATTCGTTAAGGTGGTAGTTCATGGGTTAGGTCAATATAATAGTCGAAACTCCGAACTGCGCTTGCAGTAAAGGATATCGGAAACGAATAATGCAAAGGAAACGACGCCACATCAACGAGACTTCAGCAGCCGAAATAATCGGAGAGTTTGTAAACACGGTAGGGCGCGTTCGAGTAGAATCCATTCGATAAGTATAGTTCAATACAATAGTAGTCATAAATTTTAATTGTTTAACTGTCCTGTCCATTTTTTCACGAATAAATTTCAACAAAAAGAACAAATCAATCGACGAAAAACCAATTACACCCTTTACATCTCCCATTTCATGGTTCCGCAAATATCAATTGTGGAAGATCTGACTGGTAACCGGAATAGGCATCACCAACACATCAAACCCATTGCTAACAGCGCATTGTCCTTCATCGGGCGTGAACGTATATTCGGTAGCTCCAACCACAGATGAATCAATTGCCGCGGGCGACCATGATCCCGTAATGCCATTGATCGACGTTTCAACCAAAATCGGTTGAGTTAAAACAACGCCCTCACAAATCGTCATATCCGCATAATCAAAGGTGGGAACGATCGCATCACTCAATGCTACGATGGCACTTCCACTTAGGGATTGTCCACAAGTAGGTGCAACTCCATTTACTATTGACAACAAATTCAAGGAGTGATCGGCTCCGGCGCCGGACACCGTAACAGTTGCGCTGCCTCCCACCAGGACCACAGTAGCCGAAGCGCCTCCATTGAGGTTGTACGTCACAGTTGCTCCTGCTGTGCCCGTGATAGTAAACTCAGCATTCTGACCCGAACAAACAGGGGCTCCTGCTGTAACGGTGGCCGTTGGTAATACATTGACCACCACCGACGCACTGCCCGTCAACGCTTGCGAGCAGGTCGGCGCTCCCGATGAAGTTATCGATACAAGATTGAACGTCTGACCTACAGTAGCCCCGTTCACACTCACAGTCGCGGTGCCATTGGTTAACACAGTCGTTGTATTCGCTCCGTTATTCAAATTGTACGTCACCGTAGCTCCTGCTGTGCCCGAAATCGTAAACACGGCATTCTGACCCGAACAG
Source organism: Flavobacteriales bacterium (assembly GCA_046075945.1). GTDB lineage: Bacteria > Bacteroidota > Bacteroidia > Flavobacteriales_D > Sanyastnellaceae > JAIBBG01. Next base: position 948 of record JBJTRD010000249.1, on the reverse strand, counting down.
ATAGGAGCGCCTGCTGTAACGGTGGCTGTTGGTAAAGGCACCACAACGAGTGTTACCGATGCGGAGGATGGCTGGATGCAAATAGCAGATCCACCGGCCAGCAATGAAACCACATTCAAGACCTGATTCGAAGTAACACCATTGATGGTTACCGTAGCCATGCCATTGTTGAGTGGCACCGTTACATTGGGCCCTCCATTCAAGTTGTAGGTAACCGAATTGCCAGACGACCGCATAATGTAGAAAATCCCATTTTGGCCGGAGCATATCGGGCCATTGCTTGTAACCATTGCAGATGGCAACACATTGATGGTCGACGACCCATTGAGCGTTTGCGAACAGGCCGGGCTTCCTGTAGCCGATGCTGACAATAGATTCAACGTCTGATTGACACTGACCGCGGGCACAGTAACCGTTGCGGTACCTCCCACAAGTTGAATAGAAGCTGAAGCTCCACCATTCACAGAATAGGTGACAGTTGCTCCTGCTGTACCTGTGATGATAAATACTGCATTGTCGCCCATGCATATGGGGCTGTTGGATGTCACATTGGCCGTCGGAACCGGATTGATAGTAACGGTCAACGTGAATGAGCTCGTACAGAGGTTGGGCGATGTGCCGGAAATGGCCGAAATTAAATAGGTGGCCGTTACAGGTGCATTTCCATTATTATACAGCGTTCCACTTACAGTCGAGCCGCTGCCGGCTGCCCCCCCAGTGAAACCGCTCCCTGTAGGGGCCGACCAACTGAAGATTGTTCCCGTAGGAATCATTCCATTTACGCCATTAACAGGCGTTGCCGAAAATTGCTGCCCCGTGCAAATGGTGCGGTTCATCGCCGTAATTGCCGGTCGCGGGTTCACCGTTACCTCCAGGTTAAATGTACCCGAACATTGGTTGGGTGCAACACCCGAGGTAGCAGTAACCGCGTATGTAGCAACAACAGGC
>JBJTRD010000248.1:0-2977 GCA_046075945.1 Flavobacteriales bacterium | reverse complement strand
CGAAACTTCTTCTACCGCAGGGATTTCTGTTTTGAATTCCTTCCTACTTTCCCCAGGTTCTATGGGAGGAGGCGAGAAAAAGATCCCCTCTCCAAACAAGGACTCTTCCTCTGGTTCGGTCGCGGTTTTTGACGTAGATTCATCCAAAGAAAAAGGAGGCAATTCCAAAGAAGCAATTTCTGGAAAATTTCCAAAATCTTCGGGAGAAATAGGATTTTCATCCCAAGAAAGGGAAGGGGTTTGATTGGGATCAGGGATGTCGGATTTGGCAGAAGTCTGAGTCATGAAATATAACCTCTCAATCAAGGCTAGAAACTCCCGTGGCAACCGGTGTGAACTTTCTATTTACGCTCGCCGTCGGCTATTTCCTGTTTGAAGAACGTATCGGATGGGCTCACTATCTGGGCCTCGTGCTCATACTCACGGGCATATTAATTATCAGCGCCGCTGAGCGTTGAAGTGTGATGGAAGATTTTCAATCGGGAAAGATTGCCTCCGATAATCATTAGAAAAAATGGAAACGAAGTTGCCAGGTAGCGCTGTTCAATAAAACCGCTGTATACCAAAAACACCAGCATACCGAAAGGCATCAATGACCAAATCACTTCACTCCACCGCTTTCTAAATACAGAATACAGGAGCAGTAAAATAGCCAGTCCGTTCACCATCCACAGCGATATTAAACTCCATCCTTTGATTGCCTTGTGAAGAATATTCATGCTGGCCTGCGTTGGAAATGGAAGATCATCAAAACGTGTAGGAAAGAAAAAATTTCGAGCAAATAAAATCCTGTTGCCAATGTGATATTGCAGTGCGTGCTCACTCTTAAAACTTTCTGAATAATCCTGCGCCCTCTGAAGCACCGACCTTCCCAGCGAATCGCGAAGTGCACTGTTCAACGAATCGTTCGACCATTTTCTGAAATCTGTGCGAAGTTCATTGAGTTGCTGTTCACCCATGATGGAAGTGAATTGTTTTTCTATAAACGGTGAAGCAACCGCTTCATGAATCGGCTGCTGAAAAAACCAATTGGCACCTCCACCTGCTGCCCACGGCTGAAAGTCTTCACCAAGCGTTATAATAAGCTCACGTATGGCCGCCGCCTCCGGCGTGTAATCATACATACACTCCTCCAATGGCGGCACCAGCACGATGGTCCGCTCATATGCAATGCGATTTCGGATGGTCCATGCGGTGAGGCCAAGAACCAATGGTATTAAAAACAAGAAAATTCCTGCAATGCTCACCCTTCGACTCTTCCACCAATGAACACAAAGTATGAAGAGCATGATACCCAAAGCAAGCAAACAGATTTGACGTAAGAAAATAGCCCACGCTATGAATATCCCCGCATACAACAACTGAGCGCCGCGATTCGTAAGCAGGTAATTGGACAGATAATAGACCGAGAAAATCAATGCCGCAACACAGAAACTATCCGAAAGCAAATACAAATCACGTATCGTGACAAAGGTGGTTATACAACTCAAGACTGCTATGATTTCAAAACTTCGGCGCGAATTGTAAATGCGCGCGCCCAGTATGCCTAGAACAACACACGAAAGACTTTCAAGAATAAACTGAAGCAGCGTAATAACTTGCTGCGCAACTTCTGCACTCAAGCATAAACGCAAGGGGTAATAAACGGGAAGTAAGCCCGGCATTCGGCACGCTCCGTAATAGGTGCCCGTATTCACAAGGTGTTCGAGCGGCTTGTAGTACGTTTTACTATCACCGGTTTTGAGACCAATCACTCCAACCTCCAGCGACTCCTTCCACTCGGGATTACGCAACAGTGTAAATACAACAAGCCACGCAATTTTTATTATCAGTACCCCCGCAAACCATCGTAGCAGTGTTCTCTTTGGAATGTGAATACTGTACAACAGGTTCATGGGTTTATACATTGAGTAACGACCGCAACGCAGCTATTACAGTTGAAACATCATCGGCCGACATAGGAACATACAACGGAATGATGATGCTTCGATCGCATGCTTCTTCTGTGCGCGGTAATGAAAGTCCTGCACACTGCTCTTTGTAAGCCGTTTCACGATGCGATGTCATAACGCCTCTGCGCGAAGCGATTCCGCGGTCGAGCAATGCCTGCATCAAGTCATTGCGCGAAATAGGTGCATTTCCCTTCAGGTAAATACTGAACGATTGCCAGTTGGTGAAATATCCTTCTTCCTCACGTGGAAGTCGAATGCAATCGATGTCGGCGAGCTCGGTTAAGTAGCGCGCTGCAATTTTTCTCCGCTCCTCCACAATCCAATCGAGCTTGGCAAGCTGCTGTATTCCAACCGCAGCTTGTATATCGGTCATGCGATAGTTGTAAGCAACTTCCAAATGATCTTCAAAAATGATTTTCGTGGCACCATGTCGCGCACCCGCATTTACACTCATGCCGTGCTGACGCAACAATTTCATGCGCTCGGCAAACGCCTCGTTATTCGTTGTGACCATTCCTCCGTCGCCGGTACTGATGACCTTGCGCGGATGGAAAGAGAAACATACCAAATCGGAATGACTTCCAATTTTCTTTCCCTTGTAAGATGAGCCTGCCGCACACGCAGCGTCTTCGATGAGCAGCAAATTATGCTTCTTGCACAATGCTGCGAACGTATCGATATCTGCGGGCATTCCAATTTGATGCACAAGCAAAACGGCTTTCGTTTTCGGAGTGATGCGCCTTTCCACATCGGCTGAGTCGAGATTGTAAGTCTCGGGGTGCACTTCCGCAAAAACAGGCGTAGCGCCTACATACATAATGCTGTTTGCTGTAGCGATGTAGCTCATGCTCGGACAGATTACTTCATCGCCAACACCAATACCTGCCACCATCATTGCCAGATGCAGGCCTGTAGTGCAATTACTCACAGCTACTGCATGTGACGCTCTGGTGGAGGTAGCAGAGTTCTGTGAGAAAGCGTGAAAGTGTGGGTCTTGTGTAATAAAGCACGACATGATCGTGGCG
>JBJTRD010000247.1:0-2780 GCA_046075945.1 Flavobacteriales bacterium | reverse complement strand
CGGCCTTTGGCCTGGGCTGGCCCCCCCGGAAGCAGCAGCGGCAGCGCGGACGCGCTTTCGCATGCACTGCACGCCGTCTATTCCCTCCACTAAAACTTTCTTCATTCAGCACACTTTCGCGCAGCTGAAGAATTTTTATTTCCTGATCGAGCTCTTCAAAGTCGAGCGCAGGAAATGCTATACCATTGGAACGTATTTGAAAGAATTCATGAACCCGCTGCAATTCTATTTTCAGCTTTCGATGATCACGCAGCGGCTCCAGGTCAATCATACGCAAACGGGCCGTGGGTTGCACACAGAAGTCGTGTAGCATCAATCGTATGAGGTCGAACTCGAGATCTTTTACCGCTTGTGTGTCAAAGTGCATCATGCCTTTTCGAACGGCGCTGAAAGAGTTTGCGCCTGCCCATCAACAACAGCAGCGTCCGATTTGTTCACATACCGGTTCACGCCCACTACGACGCGCTTTCCTTCCTTCACGAGCTGTTGCTGTTTCTCAGCGAAAGAAGCAATATCCTTTGAGAAGCGTTCAAAATCGAGGGGTACAGAGTCCAGACATTGAAACTCCTTCCAGGCCGTTTCGACGAATTTACCCGTGAGTGATTCAATCGCATACGACCCATCTGCTGCGGTTTTGTGCTGACCGAAATAACTTTCCTCCAGCATGAGCTGCTGAATATTGCGCGCCCAGCGCAGAGCAGACTCGTCGTGAAGTTGCGACCAAGCATTATAAGGACATATATCCACACTATTGGCGCCACCGATAAACGCACTCATGGCCTGAGTGGTTGAACGAAGGAGGTTATTGTGCTTGTCCTTTGCTGTCTGCAAATAGCGGCTGGTCGAGGCACGAACAAACGTATGGACCGAGCAAGCGTGCTCAGGTGTATACGATTCGACGATGCGTTTCCACATCCATCGAAACGCTCTCAACTTAGCAATTTGAGGAAAATACGATGAGCCTGTTGCAAAATTGAATTGCACGCATGCCGATGCTTCGTCGGTAGCAACCCCAGCTTCAATCAGAGTTGCCAGCGCTGAATGTCCTGCTGCCAACGCCCACGCCAGTTCTTGCACTATACTCCCACCTGATTCATGCACAACGGCAACGTCGATTGTCCGGATGCGAAAACACGGAAAAGAACTGCGTAACAGTGCATGCCAAGCTTTCATTTCTTCCTGCGAAATCGTTGGTTTAGAATATTCAAAAGAACCTTGCAAATGAGCTGTTTCAATGGACTTTACAGCACACCATTCCCTGAAGGCTTCCACCCAAGAGCTCGGGTCCTTCATGTGTACGAAACTTAAACTGATATACGCTACTTCAATTCCCTGCAAGAGTGCAGGCAGGTCGGACGGAGCGAATGCAGCACAATCCAACCCAAGAGCGTTGGTGCCACCCATGAGCGAGTCGAGCGCCATTCGGTTCCACTCCTTCGCATTGGTATGTGAAATCAGTTGAAACTGCTCGGGATCAGGATTGTACTCCAGGCTGAAATCTTCGGGAGCTTCGGTGTAATATGGCTCTATGGAAATTCCTTCCTCTACTTCCCAACCAAGGGAATCAACTGAGCGCTCGCCCAATTCCTTTTTTACGAGCTGTAACCACTGTTCGGCATTGGCCGGTTCAAACTCTTCAAAATTCAGTTCATCCATCGACTTCCGATATCAGGGTTTGTAGTACTTCAATGCCTCCGGCATAAACGCCTTTAAATCCTCAATACGTGTTGCATCACTGGGATGTGTGCTTAGTATTTGAGGCGGCGCTTGTCCACCCTGTTCCGACATACGTTGCCAAAACCCAATAGCACTTTGCGGATCATAACCGGCCATGGCCATAAACACAAGCCCCAATTTATCGGCTTCACTTTCGTGATTGCGGCTGTAGGCAAGCATACCCAAATTGGATCCAATACCATAGGATTGCATAAAAACGTTCTGCGTTTCGGGTGCGCGATCGGATAAGGCCACACTCAGGGCCAATCCGCCCAACTGCACAGCCAATCCCTGGCTCATGCGTTCGTTGCCATGCCGCGCTATGGCATGCGCAATTTCATGTCCCATCACCACAGCAAGGCTTTTCTCATCTTTGGTCACCGGCAAAATCCCCGTATAAACGACCACCTTACCTCCGGGCATGCACCATGCATTTACCGTTGGATCATTCACAACATTAAATTCCCAATCGAATCCGTTCAATCGCTTTTGCTCACCGTTATCCGTCATGTACTTTTCAACCGACTCTTTAATCCGATTCCCCACCCGACGCACAAGTATGACATCCTTATGAGTTTCAGGCAAGACTTTGCTCGTATCAAGAAACTCGTCGTAGGCCTGAAACGACATGCCTATCATGTCAGTCTCACTGATTAAATGCAATTGTTTGCGGCCGCTGATGGGCACTGTGTCGCACGCGTTGAACATCAACACCACGCTTGTCACAACTGCTATAAAAAATATGTCTCTTTTCATTTTACGTTTTTAACTTGAATTGCTTACCCCACTCGCCACTCATCACTGTATCTCCGCCGTCAATCCTCTCTCCAACAGCGCCGTGCACATGGGCTCCAACTCCTCCCAGGTTCCATTTTTCACCGCGCATTTTCCTTTGTAGTGCACGATGACCGTGCATTGTTCTGCTTGCAACAGCTCGTGTTCGCATACTTCCACCAGCGCTTCAATTACGAAATCAAATGTATTTACCTCGTCATTGAAGAGAACCAGTTTTTTACCATCAGCCAATAAAAGCTCTTCCAGTAATTCTTCATCTTGTTCAGTAA
>JBJTRD010000246.1:0-7866 GCA_046075945.1 Flavobacteriales bacterium | reverse complement strand
AAACTGGGCTTTGAAGAAATCTATGTGTCTAAGTACAACAAGGGCCTGGAAGGTTTTTCGAAAAAGATACAGGTGATACAGGTGGAGAAGGTTGGTGATTTATTCAGTAGGATATTCGGTTGATGAGGGCGATCCGGTATTTCGGGGGGGCGATCCGAACTGCGTTCGGATAGTCCGGAAGTGAAGCCCCGCGGGCTTCGGAGGGGAAGGGATGAGATTTTTTGGAACGCGCCCCTAACGCATTGTTCTCAGCGTGTCAGTTGGATTTAGCTGCCACCACCACCACAAACTCCCCGCGTGGTTCATGTTGTTGAAAGTGCTTTGCTACTTCTTGTGCGGTGCCGCGAATAGTTTCTTCAAATTTCTTACTGATTTCGCGGCTTACGGATAGTTGTCGGTCGGGGCCGCAGAATTGCACCAGCTGTTCCAGTGTTTTAACGAGGCGATGCGGGCTTTCATACAGCACCGTTGTAGTATCGCTCGCAGCAATGGATTTGAAGCGGGTTTCGCGTCCTTTTTTATGCGGAAGAAAACCGATATAGTGAAACTCTTCACACGGAATACCACTCACGACGAGTGCGGGAACGAATGCGGTGGCTCCCGGAAGGCACTCGACTTCAATGCCCGCCTTGATGCATTCGCGCACTAGTAAAAATCCGGGGTCGCTTATAGCGGGTGTGCCGGCATCGCTCACCAACACGGCCAATTGCATCGAATGAATATGCTCGACAACTTTACCCACCACAGCATGCTCGTTGTTGAGGTGAAACGAACTGAGGGGTTTGTCGATGCTGAAATGCGTCAGCAATTTGCGGGTTTCGCGCGTGTCTTCCGCGAAGATGTGGTCACACTCTTTTAATATGCGCAGAGCGCGCAGTGTGATGTCTTCGAGGTTGCCAATGGGGGTTGGCACCACAACGAGTTTCAAGGCCGTTGATTATAAATGACGACGTTCAACGAGCGAACGAAAATCGCGCACCACTGTCGAGCTGTTGTTCCATTCGTATTTGTTTTCGAATGATTGCAGACGGCTCATTGCAGCTTCTCGCGTATCGGTGTTGAGCTGGTCGATGGCTACTTCATATTCTTGGTTGTTGCCCTTGAACAATTCGCGCGAAAACTGAAAGCGCTGATTGAGCGTGATGGCAATTTTCAGATCGGCAATAGGAGCGTGTGTGTGTTGCTGAACCAGTGTTTCTTGTTGCGTCATGGTGCGGGCAAGCATCTCGTTTACACTGGGGGTTGCAGGAAGCGCCGCAAGGTCGAACAGGGTATTGGCAACGGGTGTTTCTGCAGGTGTTGAATCGAAGGTGAACATGGGCTGCTCTTCCGTCTTTTCGGTTGTTTGTGTTATCTCCTCTATTGCGTCTATCAGTGATACCTGTGCCGTTGGTTCAGGCTTTATTTCTTCGGGTGTTGTGGTCTGATGCACGTTGGGTGTTGCTGTTCCCTGAGCGGTTTCGTTGAAGGCCTTGTAGCGAAGCACCACGAGGCGTTCGTATAACTCGCGGCTTTGGTCGGCTACGATGTCGAGTTCTTCTAAAGAGAGTTCACCGGCTTTCAAGCGCTCCATTTGCAATTGGATGTTGTTGGCGAGTTCTTGCAGACGAGGATATTTCATGGGTGCGTTGTTTTCTCAAAGCTAGAACGCTCTTTTGAAGGAAAATTGAAAAAAACCTAAAGTTTTTCACGTTCCTTTTTTGGCAAACTCGACTTTACGAGTTCATAGCTGTGATCAACGAGTTGAAGAAATAGGTCAATCGGTACATCCCCTTGTGTCGATACTGTATTCCAGTGCTTTTTATTCATGTGGTAGCCACTGGTAATACCATCAAACTGTTCGCGGAGCTCCACGGCTCTTTCCGGATCACATTTGAGATTGGCACTTTCAAATTCTTCTATATCGCAGAGCGCAAACATTTTGCTTCCCACTTTGAATACGAGGGTTCTATTGTCAAATGGAAGATGTTCGGAAACTCCCGTTTTGCCTAGACAATATTCACGAAAAAGCTGAATGTCCATGATTAATCGTAGGCTGCGCAGGGCACAGGGAGTCGGCTCAATTCTTTGCATGCGCGAATACCGACAACGATTTCGTGTGTGCTGCCCGCTACGTAGCGAATTTTATTCATGGTGACATCGTAGGCATAGGCAAAAGTGATATAGTTCACGGCGGCGATTTTAAATAACGCCGAGATACCATGGCCCGATCGGGCGCCTATTCCCACATCAAACATGTCTTTGTAAGAAAGCATCAATTGCCCGTCAATGGATAGTTTGCTTTTCCCTACATAGTTTATCAGGTAAGAAGGTTTGAATGAAAGCTCTTTGGTGACACGTGTAGCATATCCATTGGCGAACGTGACGTGCCGGCGAATTTGGCTATTGGCAAGTCCGTCGACCGATTTGTTGTTGAGGCTTCGAACCGACAGACCAAAAAATCGATCGGACCGGTAAAGCCAGATACCCGCATTGAAAATTGGAAAAATAAAGTCATTGACTATGCCCGACACAACGGGTTCTTCAATTTGATTTTCGAATTGCAGGTTGGCATAATCGACCGTGTATTGTGAGAATCCCACTCCGATACCCGATGCCAGTGTGTATTTATTGGCCAAACGCGTGTGATAGGCATAATTGATAAACACATTGGTATAACCGAATGGCCCGGCTCCATCGCTTTCTATAAGGCCACCGAGCCCGTGGAAATGAAAATCGGAACGCTTACCGATTTTTCCATGCAGGTTCATAAACCCGGTAGTGGGAGCATTTTCAAACCCTTTCCATTGCCTGCGCAATCCGAACTTCATATCGAGGCAGCGTGCTGTTCCTACAACGGCGGGGTTGTATTGCATGTAATTGTAAGTGAAATAGGTGAATTGCGACAATTGTTGCGCGCGTCCGGCAAAAGCCAGCGCGATGAGTACAACGATTGCGGCAATTCTCTTCATATCAATGCACAATGCTAACCACACCCAACAGCGGTGGGATGGTAACTTCGAGTGAGTTTAGTTCGATGACGTAATAATAGGGACCCGTAGGCAGGTATTTTCCTTTATAGGTTCCATCCCACGGTTGTTGGTAACCAACCGACTTGAACAGGCTTTGTCCCCAGCGATCGAACACTTCGACCTGGCAGGTCGGAAACCGTTCGATGTCTTTGATGTTCCAGACGTCGTTTATGTTATCGCCGTTGGGGGAAATGGCTGTATAGATTTCAACGGGTGAACCAACGGTGATTGATACGACATCCGTTAATTCACAATCTCCAATATTGGCTGTAACCTGAAAGGCCGTGGTTTCTTCGGCCACAACCTGGGGGTTGATCACATTGTCATTGCTCAAATATTCGCCGGGCGTCCATTGAATGTCGCTGTCGGGGTCGGCGCCTTCTACAATCAGGCCTGCCGATTCGCCCAAGGAAACAGAGAGTGGCTCCACGGTTGCTTCAATACTCAGGGCGCTGCCCGAAAGTGTCACGTTGAAGGCACACGGATCGGCTGCTCCGCCACCTTGCGGTTGATGATTGGAACCCACAATCAGAACGTAGGTGGTGTTGGGTTGTATCTCAGGCAAATTCCACTCGAATGAATCGTTACCACCGGTGCACGGTGCTGTCAAAGAAGGCCCTGTGAGTGTCAAGCCGCAAGGGTCAGCACCCTCAGCAACCGGAAAGTAACTTGCACAGATATAGTCGTTGCCTGCATCGGAATCACAATCGACAAAGTCTATTGAAACTGTTACCGAGGTACGTGTAGGATCAGTGCCTGTATGAAACGAATACCAAACCGTGTTGTAGAGTGAGTCGGCTGAAAGCGCAGGATTGGTGAAAATACACTGATTTGAATAGGGAGCAGCTACGAGGTCATTGACCTGCTGGGGTTGCCCGCCGCATAGGTTGTTTGCGAGAGCGTCCCCACATTCCTGACCCAAGGCGCGAGCCGAGTTGATTACTACGAGCGCAATGGGCAGTAAATGAATTAAGAGCTTCTTCATTCGTTCGTGATACACTGAGACCAGCGCAATTTACATGGAAGATGCATTCAAATGTTCGTGTCGAAGATAAACGAATCGAAATTTTTTATTGCAAGAATTCGGTACTACCTGAATTCAATGAGGACAGCTCCTTTTTCTACAGCAACACCTTTTACAGCCAGCACGTTCTTCACGATGCCTGCCGCCGGACTCTTTATCACGTTTTCCATTTTCATCGCTTCCAGTATCAAGAGCGGTGTATCTTTTTCAACCGAATCGCCCTCACCCACCAGTATGTTCAGCACCAGGCCCGGCATAGGTGCCTTGATGTTGCTTACTTTTTTCTGCCCAACAGCCTCCATTCCCAAGCTCTTGAGCAAATCGTCGAAGCGGTCTTTCAACTGAAGTTGGTACAACCGGTTATTGACCTTGATTGAGAATTCCTTTTTTTCAGCATCGACCGTCACCACTTCTACGTTCATCGATTTTTCACCCAACATCCAGTGCGAGCGCATTTCGCTCAGCGACGATTTGCTAACGCTTACGGGCTTTCCGTCGACCCATGCTGTATCGCCTTCCAATGACACTTCGAAGGTTTTCTTTCCGTTTACCGTGGCTTTATACATGGTGCAAATTTATTGCACGAAGCTAGGTACTTTCGCAGTATGGCCGGCATCTATCTGCACATACCGTTTTGCAAGCAAGCATGCCATTATTGCGATTTTCATTTTTCCACTTCGCTGCGCTCGAAAGATGCCATGCTGGAGGCGTTGAACTCCGAACTCAAGGCAAGGGTGTCGTACCTGGAAGGCCAACCCATTGAGACGATTTACCTCGGAGGCGGAACACCATCATTGCTAAGCACCGACGAATTGCAGCGGCTTTTCGAAACCATTCATCAGCACTACAACGTGGCAGCAAATGCTGAAGTAACACTGGAGGCCAACCCCGACGACCTTACGTATTTGAAAATTCTTGAATTGCGTCGCACACCTGTGAACCGGCTCAGCATTGGCATTCAGAGTTTTCGCGATGAAGATTTGCGATGGATGAATAGAGCTCATACGGTTTCGCAGGCCGACTACTCTGTGAAGTGTGCGCAGGATAGAGGTTTCGAGAATATCACCATCGATCTTATTTACAGCATTCCGGGTATGGGGTTGAACGAATGGCAACACACCGTTCGGAAGGCCATCGATTTGCAGGTGCAACATATAAGCGCCTACAGCCTAACCATCGAGCCTAAAACAGTATTGGGAAACCAGTTAGCCAAAGGCGAAATGCAACCCGCTTCGGATAGTGTAGGCGAAGAACAATTTTTATCGCTCGTGCATGCATTGAAGCGTGCCGATTTCGAGCAATACGAGGTGTCGAATTTTTGTCGGCCCGGCATGCATTCGCGTCACAACAGCGCGTATTGGAAGGGCGCTCACTACCTGGGCATTGGGCCGTCGGCTCATTCGTTCAACGGAAATACAAGGCAATGGAATGTGGCCAACAACGCCAGGTATATCGCCGGCATTAGCGGAGGCACACCCAGCTTCGAATTGGAAGTGCTTGGCCCGTCGGCACGATTCAACGAGTACCTGATGACACGCTTGCGCACCACGTGGGGCATCGATTTGGTGTATCTTCAGCACACGTTTGGAATAGATGTGTGGGCGAAAGAAAATGAGCAGCTTTTGCAATACGAAGCACAAGGCTGGTTGATGCGCGAAGGCAACACCGTGCGACTAACCGAGCAGGGCTTGCTGCGCGCCGACCGCATCGCTTCCAATCTTTTTATAGTAGAAACATGATAGCAACGATACAACACCCGCTGGGCGAGTTTCGCATCGATCTTTCCAAACCACTCGATCTGTCGATTGGTGTGCACGCTGCCGGACCGCGGGCCTGGTATGCCGATGCAGCATCGATACGCCCGGTACTCAATCAATATTTCACCGGCAGTGTAAAGCTCGGAGGAAAGGTGAATTTTTTCGACGTCCATTTCAATCCGCATGCACACGGAACGCATACGGAAACGGTTGGTCACATTGCGCGTGAATTGGTTTCCATCGAACATGCATTGCCCCGCTTCTGGTGGCTTGCACAAGTGATCAGTGTGAAGCCGGTAACACTAGAAACGGATAATGGGCCGCTGAAAAAGGGAGACACCGTGATCATGCTCGAGCAGCTGCAACAAGCTATGAGCCGCGTGGACGTGGAGGCGGTTGTCATTCGCACGCTTCCCAACAAAGCACAAAAAAAGCACACCCTATATTCCAACACGAACTTTACGTACATGCAACCGGAGGCCGCGCAATGGCTTGCTGAGCGCGGTGTTCAGCACTTGCTGGTAGATACGCCTTCGGTCGATCGCGAGGAAGATGGTGGTAACTTGTTAGCGCACCATGCCTTCTGGAACTATCCTGTGGCGCCGCGTATGCAAGCGACCATCAGTGAAATGATTTTTGTTGACGATACCATTGCCGACGGAATGTATCTGTTGAATTTGCAGGTGGCTTCGTTTCGAAACGATGCTGCACCTTCGCGGCCCTTGTTGCACGCGCTACTGGGCTGAGTTATGAAGCATTCATTTTTATACTTTTCGGTTATGAATACAAGAGTCATTCTATGGGTTTTCGGATTTCTTCTGCTGGCATGTAATCTCTTTGGTCAGCAGCGCCAAGCAACGGCAGAGGTTATTCGCAACGCAACGGGTGAGGCAGGGTTGACGGTTGTTATCGATCAGCCGAGCCCTGCAATTGGATGCGGCGAGCCGGTAACGCTTACTGCAACCGTAACAGGAGCAACAGAAATAAGCTGGAAGCGCAACGGCGAATTCATAAACGGAGCGACCACCAACACGTTTGTCGCCAATCAACCGGGTATCTATACGGTCGTAGCAGTTTCGCTGGTGTGTCAGCTGGAATCTGCGCCTGTGGAAGTTGTTCTGCAGTCGCAGTTGAATGCGGCTATACTGGCTCCCGATGGCCTAGCCGCATGCCAGGGACAGTCGGTGCTCTTGCAAGCTGCGGGCGGCACTGCGCAATGGCAATGGTACCGCGATGGGATTGCGTTGTTGGATGGAACAGCTGAAACTTACGCAGCAACGGAAGCAGGAAGTTATGTGGTGGTGGGCAATGAAAATTCGCCTTGCATAAGTGCATCCTCGCCTGTTGACGTGGTGATTAATACCCTGCCGCAGGCATCGCTTGTTTGGGAGGGAGACCCGTTGATATGTGCCGGCGATAGTTTGGTAGTGGCCGCCTCTTCCCAGATGAATACAAGTTTTTTGTGGTATTGGAATGAAGCGTTGATAAGCGACGTAGGAAGCACGTTGAGTGCATCACTGGCCGGTGAATATCATGCGGTAGTAACCAATACACTCACAGGTTGCAGCAACACATCGAATTCGGTGTACCTCGAGGTGTTGCCACAGCAGGAAGTAGAAATTGCGATTGATGGTGATGCCTGGATGTGTGAAGGCGCATCGTCGGTGTTGATAGTAACTGCGGGAGAAGGCGCTGTGCAATGGCTTGTGGGAGGAAGTGCAATCGAGGGCATGACCGATGTTTTTTTGAATGTGTTTGATGGTGCCGAATATGCAGCGCGTATTACGGATGTGAACGGATGTGTAGCGATGTCGAACACGGTTGCGCTCGATGTATTGCCGCTGCCCAATGCTTCGCTATCAGTTGCAGAGGGAATGGACATGTTGTGCGGATTGAACGATACGCTTCACTTTCATGTGGAAGAAGGCCATGCGTATGTATGGTATGCCGGTGAAGCGGTGCTGGAAAATGAGCACGGTGCTTCGATTGAAGTAACAGAGCCGGGAGATTATTTGGTGCAAGTGACCGGCAGCGAAGGGTGCGTGGCCATATCCGATGTGCAGACCATAGCGAT
>JBJTRD010000245.1:0-8086 GCA_046075945.1 Flavobacteriales bacterium | reverse complement strand
TTGTCAATTACCCCTAGGTGTGCATGCGCAAAATCATGGCCATCAGTTCGACGTGTGGGTAGCTTTCGCTCAAAGTTGGAATCAGCCTGTTTTACAATTTCACGTAAGCGGCGAAGACGAAAACCAACTCATTGACGACATTCTGCAACGCATTCAAACATCTTGAATCATCGCGTTTTCATATCGCGTAAATCGCACGACTGCGAAGCCATCCGTGCATTTCTCCCTTCCGGCGTAGAGCTCATCGCTGTATCGCTGATTGAAACAAAAGCCATTTCATTCGATCCGAAAATTCCACCAACCGATTGGATTTTCTTTTCATCGTCGAATGCTGCCCGTCACTTTTTCGAACAGAAGACAAACCTCGGCAAACAAAAAATAGGAGCAATTGGAGAGGCTACCGCCAAAACAATTCGTCAATACCGCCCGGTTGATTTTACGGGCGATGCTATCGACATCACCGATTCGGCCTATCGTTTTGTCGAAGCTATTGGAGAGCAAACCGTCCTTTTTCCGTCCGCTGCAGATAGTCTAAAGCATGTTCAGTCCGCATTGCCACGCTCGCAGGTCATCGACCTGCCTGTATACACGACCACAGAAATTGAAGCAACGATTCCCACATGCGAAGTCTATGTTTTTTCAAGCCCGAGTAATGTGAGGTCCTTTTTCAAAAGCAATGGCGGTGTTTCCTCAACTATGAAATGTATTGCATTTGGAGAAGCCACGCAGCAAGAGCTGAAGAAGTTTCACACAAAGAATATTCTAATTCCAAACTCGCTGGAACCTCATTCCATCGCCCGGGCAATAATTCAGGCGTTGCAGGGTTAAGGCACCGCCATCTTATTTTTGAACCAATGAACCTCTTGCGATTCTCATTTCTTGCCTCCCGTTTTGTGGGCGTATTCTTTTTACTTATTGCGCTATTCTTCTGTGCGAAAACATCCACAGCACAATCAAGTGACCTTACTCCCAAATACTCAAATGAGTTTTTGAATATCGGTGTTGGCGCGCGCGCATTGGGCATGTCGATGGCGCAAGTAGCCACTGTCAATGACGTAACTGCCGGTTATTGGAATCCTGCAGGTATCAATCACTTGGGCCCGCGCCTGCAAGTGGCCGCTATGCACTCAGAGTACTTTGTAGGCATCGCCAAATACGATTATGCCTCTATCGGAAAAGCCATTGACTCATCGAGTGCCGCGGCCTTTTCCATTATTCGATTCGGAGTTGACGATATACCCAACACCACCGAGCTTATTGATGCAGGAGGAAATGTAGATTACGATCGCATCACCAAATTTTCGGCTGCCGATTACGCCTTCATTTTTTCGTATGGTCGTAACGGATGGCCGGGAAAATCTTCCACTTCAGCTACCCAGCAATCGATTATCGACCCATTGCAAAAGGGCAAGAACTTTCGATGGGGAGTAAATGCCAAGATTATCTACCGTCACATCGGTGACTTTGCGAATGCGTGGGGCTTCGGGCTCGATGCCGGCATGCAATACGACCACAATCGCTGGCATTTTGGTGCTGTGGCCAAAGACATTACTTCAACCTTCAACGCCTGGTCATACTCGCTGAGCGACCGCACAAAAGAGGTGTTTCAAAGCACAGGCAATGAAATTCCTCAAAACGGCCTCGAAGTTACCTTGCCCCGCCTGGTACTCGGAGCAGGACGAAGTTTTGATATTAAAAAAGTAACACTGCTTGCCGAGGCGAATGCAACACTTACTACCGACGGAAAACGCAACGTGCTCATCAGCGCCAACCCGGTGAGCATCGACCCAACTCTGGGGTTGGAGGCCATCTACAACAAGCTCATTTTCGTGCGCCTCGGAGTAGGGAACTTTCAAAGGGTCACCGATTTCGATGGTAGTAATTACCTCACCCTGCAACCCAACCTCGGACTGGGACTTCGCATCCGAAACCTGCAAATCGATTATGCTCTGTCGGACATTGGCAATGTGAGCGATGTTCTTTACAGCAACGTCTTTTCATTGCGCATCGATATTCCTGAAAAAAAGAAATAAATCAGGTTCGCTTGAATTGAATGCGCAGGGTTGCATAAAACACAAGCGCAAAACACATCACTCCGAGCAGCAAATGCAACGGCTGCGCAGGCGCAGGCATGTCGAGATATGCCAAAACAATTCCCACAAGTAATTCCGCAAGCAGCACCAGCATAGCCCAATTGTATTGAATCAATCGCAGCGTTGCCTTCGACTGGAAATAAATCCATGCAGCGATCATCAAAATGAGAATGGAAAAACTTCGGTGTATATAAAAAACTGCAGGCAGCATTTCAATCCACTCGCTGCGATGGTCGTTTGCACGGGCAACTATATCGACCTCTTCTCTTACCTGCGTTCCCATTAGTATTTGAACAAACAACAATACGCTCAGCAACCAAAACGCCCGGCGCAACATGCGCTTCGATTCAAAAACTTCTTCCTCTTTGCTCAATCGAAATACGATGATAGAAAGCAACATCACCAATGCAATACTGCCTACCATATGGTACGTGATTGAGTTCTCTATCAGATTTCCATCAACCACCAACTTACCAAGCCAGGCTTCAAATCCAACCATCAGATCTGTTAGAAAGGCTAGTAAAAAAATGGACCAGTTGCGCTCGCGAATGAGCAACAATAAACTGAATACGGATAGCAGAAAAACAGGGATACCATAAACAACGGTAGCAAGTCGGTTCACGTATTCAACCCACGTGTGCAATACGTTAAAAATGGCGTAATCGTGCTTGGGGTATTTATGCCAAAAGACTCTGTCAAACTGCTGATTGGAGGTGAAGGAAGCATTGGCAACCCACAAGGTGTCATTTCGCACAATCATCTGTCCTTCCTCGTATGCATGTTGCGGTTTGAAAAAAAGAACCTCTTCATCGGTGGGGGGAACCAAATAACCAAAACACTTTGGCCAGTCGGGACAACCCATGCCACTGCCTGTCATGCGCACTACACTCCCCGCAACAATCACCACAAATGTCAGTACCAGCGAAATCTGGGCAAGCAGACGAACTATGTTGCGCAGCTTCATAGATTAAACAGCATCACCGCCGGTAACACCCTTATTTAGTAAACCATGGTAATGCAATACCTCCACGCTCGACACAGGATACTTGCCATCGGCTATGGACTGTACACATTCAATGAGCTTCTTCTCGTCAGTAATTGTCGGGTCGAATTCTACCTTCACGACATTCTCTGCACGATTTTCTTCAAACTCAAGTTCGGTGGAGACCACACCGGGCAGCGCACGCAAATCTTGCTGAATCTTTCCGCCACAACCATCGGCACACATCATTCCGCCAATTGTCATTTTTGCAACGGTCTTGTTTACCTCTGAATCCAAATCGCGGTGAGTAATAATTGTTTCCGGCAATGCCTGCTTCGGAGGTTCACCGCATGCCGCAAGCATGATGAGACTGCCGAGTAAAAAAATCACTTTTTTCATGACGAAACTTTAGAAGCACAAATGTAAATCGTCGTCAGCCTAATCATTACGGTAACTTTGCAACGCATGTCAAAAGATTCATCACGCGTTTTGCACATGGCTGCTATAGCCATACTGGCCCTCACCTGGGGCAGCTCTTTCATACTGATGAAGCGCGCTCTGAAAGACGACTCGAATCAGCCGGTGCTAGCACCCGAACAAGTCGCTGCACTGCGGATGGGCATAGCATCAGCCATTCTGTTGCCTGTATCGTTGAATGTTTTTCGAAAAATAAAAATCCACGAGTGGAAATACCTGGCGGTGGTAGGCCTCATGGGTAGTGGCATTCCTGCTATACTGTTCACCACCGCTCAACTGTACATCGATAGCAGCTTAGCAGGAATTCTCAATGCCCTCACACCACTCTTTACCTTACTCATTGGCATTGCATTTTTCCGTAAGTCGTTCCATCGAAAGCAACTTCTGGGCGTAGCAGTCGGGCTGGCAGGCGCTGTGAGCCTCATCGCTTTGCAAGGAATGGGTAGTTCACAAAATCCGATTTTTGCCGTGCTGATCATTGCTGCCACCCTCTGCTACGGCATCAGCGTGAATACGATTTATGCGAAAATTGCCCACATTCACCCATTGCATATCACTGCCCTTTCCTTGCTTATGGCGGGTATTCCCTACACACTTTATTTAACGCAAACCAATATCACCGATATCGTTTACTCGAATCCATACGGATGGAAAGCGTTAGGTTACGTGGCCGTGCTGGCTGTCCTCGGTACCTGCCTGGCCAACATGCTCTACTTCTGGCTCACACAACAAACCTCACCTCTGTTTGCCTCCTCGGTTACCTACATTATGCCCATGGTAGCCGTGGGCTGGGGCCTCGGCGATGGTGAAACTTTCGGCCTCACCCACATCGGCTGCGCCATACTTGTGCTACTGGGGGTTTGGCTGGTCAATAAAAAATGAGATTTTCCCCATTTTGGCCGCATTTCGTTTGGTACGTTGGACCTCGCCTACCTATATTTGCACCCCTCTAGAAAAATTTTAGAGGTAAATCATTAAAAATCAATACCATGTACGCTATCGTAGAAATAGCAGGGCATCAGTACAAAGTACAAAAAGATCAACAGATCTTCGTGAACCGCCTTCAAAATGAAGAAGGTTCGAAGGTATCGTTCGACAGGGTTCTCCTGGTCGACAATGCCGGAAAGATCACCGTTGGCGCCCCCGCTGTAGAAGGTATGAAGGTGACCGCTCGCGTAGAGAAACACCTCAAGGGAGACAAAGTAATTGTATTCAAGAAGAAGCGCCGTAAGGGCTATCAGAAAAAGAACGGTTTCCGTGCTTACCTGACTTCCATCAAAATTGAATCAATCGGATAATCATTTCACTAGAATCCTCTAACACCCCAATACAATGGCACACAAAAAAGGTGAAGGTAAAGTAAAGAACGGACGTGAGTCGGAAAGCAAGCGACTCGGAGTAAAACTATACGGTGGTCAAACATGTATCGCCGGTAACATCCTCGTGCGTCAGCGCGGCACCCGTCACAATGCGGGTCTCAACGTAGGCATCGGAAAAGACCACACGCTGTTTGCGCTGGTTGCCGGTACGGTTGAATTCCGCAAAAGAAAAGACAACAAATCATACGTTTCGGTAATTCCTGCGTAAGGCGTAGCCGGACTCTAACCCATTGAAACTCCCGCTCTCGCCTGCCGAGGTCGGGAGTTTTTTATTTTAGCCCCCTCAAGATTTTACTATGCTCCTCGTTTCTCAACTCCGCGAACACCGCGACCGCATGCTGGCAGGACTTGCCAAGCGCAACAAAGACTTCAGCCAAACCATCGATGAAATCATCCGACTCGATGAAGTACGTCGCAAAACACAAAATGACCTCGATAACAACCTGGCCGAGGCCAATAAGCTATCTAAAGAAATTGGAGACCTCTTCAAAGGCGGCAAGAAAGAAGAAGCGGAGGCAGCCAAACCACAAGTTGCTGCTCTGAAAGAAGCGGCCAAAGAACTCGAGCATACGCTCCAGCAGACCGAAGATGCACAGAAACAATTGCTCTACACCATACCGAACGTACCCAACGAAAGTGTGCCACAGGGCAAGTCGGCCGACGATAATGTTGAAGTCTTCATTTGGGGAAGTTTGCCAACTTTGGGCGACAACAAAAAACCACACTGGGAACTCATTGAAGAGTACGACCTGATCGATTTCGAACTCGGAACCAAAATCACCGGAGCAGGTTTCCCGGTGTATAAAGGCGCAGGCGCCAAGCTGCAACGCGCACTCATCAACTTCTTTCTCGATGAAGCTACAAAGGCGGGCTACCGCGAATTTCAGCCACCGCATCTGGTGAATGAAGCCAGCGGATATGGTACGGGCCAGCTGCCCGACAAAGAAGGTCAGATGTACCATGTGGGTGTTGACGATCTCTACCTCATTCCTACCGCCGAAGTTCCCCTCACCAATCTTTATCGCGATGTCATACTGAAGGAAGATCAACTACCGGTGAAGATGACGGGCTATACGCCTTGCTTCCGCCGCGAAGCGGGTAGCTGGGGTGCACACGTGCGCGGCCTGAACCGTTTGCACCAATTCGACAAAGTAGAAATTGTACAACTGGTTCACCCCGACCATTCTTATCGCATTCTGGATGAAATGGTCGAGCACGTCAAGAGCATTTTGCAAAAACTCGAGTTGCACTTCCGTGTCATTCGTCTGTGTGGCGGCGATATGGGATTCACCTCTGCGCTCACCTACGATTTTGAAGCATGGAGTGGCGCTCAAGAACGCTGGCTCGAAGTAAGTTCAACCTCCAACTTTGAAACCTTCCAGGCCAATCGTCTCAAGTGTCGCTTCAAAAACAGCGAGGGAAAAACTCAACTGGTTCACACTCTCAATGGCAGTGCACTTGCATTGCCTCGCATTGTAGCTTCTCTGCTGGAAAACAATCAAACACCTGAAGGCATTCGCATTCCCGCAGCGCTTGTGACCTACACGGGCTTTGATATGATACGCAAGTAAGTGCGAAGGGCGAGGTGCGAAGTATCCAGCACCTAGTACCCACTACCAATTGAGCGGTACCCGAGCGCAGTCGAGGTTTTTTTGATTTTTTTCAGAGTTGCCTCAGACCAATGCACCTCTGCATGGGCTACCTTCGCTGCAATGCGTATTTCTTCGTACATCTACATTGTGTGTGCTGCCCTGGTAATGTCTCTTGCACAGGCATGCAGCGAACCGCGCAACTTCGAACTAGATATTCATGCAATGGACTCACTGCATACGGTAATGGATCATACGCTCCTCTCGCTCGACTCATGCTCACTGAATATTTCCGACTCTGTTACGCGACAGCTTACCTACATACAATCCAATTACGGGGGAGAAATAAAGCAAACCATGGCGCGTTCACTGTTGCGATATGGAGAGTTTCGCGATAAAGCCTCAACCCTCATCAACTGGAAAGATTCGCTGCGTATGCGCAAAGACCGATTGGAAAATGAAATCTATGCTTTCAGAAGCGCGCTTGCCGATAGAGCCACACACGACGCCACACAGCGAGAAATAACAGAACTCTACGCCGACTCTATTGCAAAAAGCCTGGTGAGTAAACAACAGCAATGGCATGCAAAAGTGAACGAGTGGATGCAAATTCAACAAGAAACTTTTTATCAATGGCAACTCGCCAACGACACGATACTTCAATGGTGCGACTCTATCCCACAACGTAAACAACTCCAATGAAACAGCGCCTTCTAATCATCTTACTGATGCTCTGTGGCTTTGCGGGCAGCGCACAAGAAACCGATATGGAGCTGGCAGACTATTACTACAATCAGGGCATGTTCGAACAGGCCAAGTTGTATTACGAAAAAATTTATAAGACCAACAAGACTTCGAAGGTGTTCAATAATTACCTGAACACACTGATTGAACTCCGCGAATTTGAAGAGGCCGAAAAAATGGCCAAGAAAAAAATCAAAGAGGATGCAAAGGATGGAATTGGCTATGTGAAGCTGGGCGACCTCTATCGAAAATTCAACATGCCCGAAAAAGCAACAGAGCAATTTGATGAGGCAGTCAAACGAGTCGAGCCAACACGTTCCAACATTCAACGTCTGGCCAATGAATTCGGGCTAATAAACGAATACGACTATGCACTGAAAGTGTATGAAAAAGGGCGGGCACAGTCGAAAGACGGGTACAACTTTACCTACGAAGTAGCCAACATGAAAGGAAATTTGGGTGACCTGCCCGGCATGACGGAAGCCTTTCTCGATTTGATAGCAGAAGAACCCCACTACCTCCAAACCGTTCAGAACTCATTCAATCGTCTGCTCAACCTCGAAGAGAATAAAGAAAATCTCGACATGCTGAAAACAGCCTTGCTGAAGCGCGCTCAAAAATCGCCCGACAAAACGATTTACGCTGAGATGCTTGCATGGCTTTTCATGCAGAAAAAAGATTTTGCTTCCGCACTTGTACAATCCATTGCTCTCGATAAACTTCAGAATGAAAATGGCAGTCGGCTCATCAACCTGGCACAGCTCGCCATGAACAATGGTGACTATGAAACTTCACGTAAGGCTTATCAAGCAGTAATTGATA
>JBJTRD010000244.1:0-10201 GCA_046075945.1 Flavobacteriales bacterium | reverse complement strand
GTCACCCATAGTTCCATCTTCATCCGAGTTACCATTCCATTCTGAAGTAGTGGAGTAACCGGATTTTTCGTAAACTACATTACCCCAACGGTTGAAAATCATGAGCTTATTTTGTGGATAGGCATCGATATTTTCTATGTGGAATGTCTCGTTTACGTTGTCACCATTGGGTGAGAAACCGGGCACAATTATCAATGTATCATCACCTGTAGGTGCTACAATAATCGTTACGGTAGCAGTCACACAGTTGCCATCATCATCGCATGCCTGATATGTGAATTCATCGAAGCCGTTGTAATCGGTATCAGGTGTATACGTGAATGTTCCGTCCGCATTCATGGTCAATGTGCCATGGGTCGGGCCACTAATAACCGAATAAACAAAGCCTTCGGTATTGGTGTCGTTTTCACTTACATCACCATTCAGTATTTCGTCCTCATTAACGGTGTATTGATCATTGATGGCTTCAATCTGTGGCACACAAATAACCTCGATGTAAACCGATGTTTGATCCACACCACCGTTTCCATCATTTACCTCATACACCAACGTATCGTTTCCACAGAAATCATCGTTTGGAGTATATATGAATGTGCCGTTTTCACTTACCACCGTGATGGTTCCATTCGATGGACCTCCAATGATGGTGTACGTGAGAACATCCTGATCGAAGTCTACGTCGTTCGGATTGAAATTCATCTCAACCGCTACACCTTGATCGGTAGTATAGTAATCTTCGATGGCCAGTGGGGCATCATTGATTGGCAACACATTGATTGTTACGGTTACAGTATCACAGTTGGCGTTGTCGTCACAAATGACATATTCAAACGAATCAACACCGAAGTAGTCCGGATCGGGAACATATGTAAAGGACCCGTCTTCCTCCATGGTTGCCGTGCCATTTGGTGTATCAATCGTTCCGAATGGAGAGTAGACAAGTACATCTCCATCTGCGTCGCTGTCATTACCGCTTACATTTCCGGTGAGAATATCATCTTCATTGACTGTGAAAGTGTCATCACCACCCACCGGCGATGTGTTCGGGTCGGTAATGTTTATGACTACGAGCCCTATATCACAGAAGTCAGAATCACAAACTTCATATTCGAAGAAGTCAATTCCGGAGAAGCCTGGATTTGGAGTGTAGGTAAATGTGCCGTCTGGATTGAATACAAGTGTTCCTGAACTCGGACCACTGGTTAGGGTAAAGGTGAGCACATCACCATCAATGTCAATATCGTTCTCTGATACATCTCCGGTAACATCGGTGTTCTGCACGCCGGAGTAGTTGTCGTCGACAGCAAGCAGACCATCGTTAATCTGGGCAACATCTATAGTTACCAAAGCTGAATCGCATCCACCATTATCACATGCGTAGTACACAAATGTGTCAGTGCCGAAGAAATTAGCGTTAGGGGTGTAACTGAATGTACCATCGCTGTTGAATACAAGTGTACCATTCGATACGTCAGAACTCACAGAATATGTAATTGGATCATTTTCCGGGTCACTATCGTTTGGTGCAACTGAGCTGGATACGGTGTCATCTTCTTCGGCAGCAACGAAGTCATCGACAGCATCAGGTACATCGTTTACATCAAGCACGGTAATGAACACATCGGCGTAATCGCATACTCCGGAAGGATCGCACACCGAATAGCTGAAGGAGTCACCACCATTGAAGTTTTCGTTGGGTGTATAGGTGAAGCTTCCATCCGCATTGAATGTTAACGTGCCATTTGTTGGGAACGATGTAACGTCAAAAGTTAACGCATCATTGTTCGGGTCTGTGTCGTTGCTACCTACGTTGTCGGTCAGCGTTTGATCTTCGTCAATTATATACACGTCATCCTCTGCAATAGGATCTCCGTTCGCCTCAACAACGTTTATGAATACGGTTGCATTGTCACAGAGTGGCGTGAAATCGCATGCGCTGTATGTAAAGCTGTCGGGACCCAGGTAATCCGTATCGGGAGTGTAGGTATAGCTACCATCCGAATTGAATGTTAGGGTTCCGTTGGTGACATCGGTAACAAGTGTATAGGTTATAAAATCACCATCAGACTCAATATCGTTCACAGAAGCATCACCGTTAAATGTTTCGTTGATGTTGACATTCGCCACATCGTCTACTGCATCGGGTGCGGTATTAACAGGGAATACATTGATAGTGATTGTTGCTTGATCACATACCGCGGTAGGATCGCATACTTCGTAAACAATAACAACAGTTCCAAAGAAATTTTCTGTTGGGATGAACGTGAAGGTTCCATCCGGATTCAGAGTGAAATCACCATCTACTGTTGCTGTAATTGCGTTGTACGTTAAAGCATCACCATCGGGGTCGCTATCATTTGTAGAAGCATCATCGGAAAGTGTTTCATTCTCAGAAATGTTATACACGTCGTTCACGGCCACGGGCGGATTACTTGGATTCACCACATTGATGTACACAGTGGCTGATGGACAAACACCTTGTGCGTTGCACAGGAAGTAGGTGAGCGAATCGAGGCCGACAAATCCTGGATTCGGTATGTACACCAAATTGCCGGATGTATTAAGAATAGCATTGCCGTTAACAGGCGCTGTTCCCAAGAATACATTGAGCACCAGTCCTTCCGGATTAAGGTCGTTGTCTTCTACATTGATGCTAACAGGTGTATCGACAAATGTGGTAGCGAAATCATCTATTGCCACATGAACATCGGCTACCGGCGTCACGGTGATCGTAACTACTGCATCATCACATGCTCCTTGGTCGTCGCATACGGTATAAGTAAACACATCGGTTCCTGAGAAGTTCGCATTGGGTGTGTACACGAACGTTCCGTCAATAGTGAAAATAAGAGTTCCGAAGGTGGTGCTTGTATTGAGCGTGAACGTCAGGATATCGCCATTGGCATCGGTGTCGTTGCCTGCAACCGAGCCATTGAGCACCACATCTTCATCGGTAGTGAACGAGTCATCTTCAGCCACTGGTGCATCATTTGGTTCAGTAACGGTAATAGTCACCGTGGCGTTGTCGCAGCCATCAGTATCACAAAGTGTGTATTCGAAGCTGTCCGTTCCAATGAAGTTGAAATCGGGTGTATAGGTAAACGAACCATTTGAATTTAATGTGAGCGTTCCGTTGGTAACATCTGCAGCGAGTGTAACAGTAATCGCATCACCATCGGGCTCAACGTCGTTGAATGTGACGTTACCACTTACTGATGTGTTTTGTTCAGTGATTTCATTGTCATCGTTAGCCGTTGGGACATCCGGAACAGGCAGAACAATAATGGTTACGGTAGCATCTGTGCAAGCACCGGCATCATCACACACGGTGTATGTGAATATATCGTTCCCGTTGAAGTTCGCATCAGGTGTGTAAGTGAATGATCCATCCAGACCAAGTTCAACTATGCCATTGACCGGAGGCCCAAGAAGGGAGAAGGAGAGTGCTGAGCCTTCAGGATCGGAGTCGTTATCTCCAACGTTTCCTGTTACTGCACTGTCTTCATCCGTGATATACTCATCGTCGATAGCAACCGGAGGAGCAGAGTCGAGGATTGTAATTAGAACAATCGCTTCATCACAGTTACCCAGTGCATCACAAATAGCGTAGGTAATGTCATCAGCACCCGAGAAACCGGTAGCTGGTGTGTATTCAATGAAGTCGTCGGTTACATCATCCGGTGTGCCGGCGTCGTTGACTGTGGCCGTTCCTTGTGATACTGACAGAATAGTGATACCTGTGCCCGGGCCATTCGGACCGAACGTATCATTTGCCAGCACATCAATCGTAACGGTTGCATTCAAACCGGTAGTGATTTCATCATCGTTCGCCACTGGCAAAGGACATCCGGTATTATCCGGATCACATGGATCGAGCGGGTTGCTGCCACCGGCTACTTCTTCACCATCTGTCAGTCCATCACCATCTGTATCGGGGTTAGCGGGGTCTGTGTTGTTGAAGGTTTCTTCGTCCGTAACGAGGCCGTCGTTATCACAGTCATTGGTTCCCACTGCACCTGCATCAGGCGAGCAAGAATCGAGCGGATCACTTCCGTTAGTTACTTCCAGACCATCTATTACACCATCACCATCTGTATCAGCATTGGTGTTGTCTGTACCGGCAAGAATTTCTCCATCATTATCGAGGCCGTCGCCATCACAGTCGTTGGTACCCAAAGCATTCACATCGGGTTCGCATGGATCGAAAGGAGAAGAGTTAAGGGAAACTTCTTCACCATCGTTGAATCCATCATCATCAGTATCGGCGTCGTTAGGGTCTGTTCCTAATGCAGCCTCTTCATCGTTGGTTAGGCCATCGAGGTCACAGTCATCTGTTCCAAGACCCGAGCTAACAGGGTCACATGCATTCAAAGGATCGCTTCCTCCTGTAACCTCATCACCGTCGCTAATAGTATCACCATCCGTATCAGGGTTGGTGGGGTCGGTGCCCAAAGCGCCTTCTTCATCGGCGCTAAGTCCATCCTCGTCACAGTCAGCCGAGCTCACTGCGGTTGGATCCGGGTCGCAAGGTTCAATTGGATCGGAACCATTGTTTACCTCGTCACCATCGTTAATTCCATCACCGTCGGTATCGGGATTGTTCGGATCTGTTCCAATGCTTTCTTCTTCTTCGTTGGTTAATCCATCAATATCACAATCGTCGGTTCCCAGACCCGAATTCACCGGATCGCACGCGTTCAATGGATTGCTTCCTCCTGCAACTTCATCACCATCGCTGAACGTATCACCATCTGTATCCGGATTACCCGGATCTGTTCCAAGGGTACCCTCTTCGTCAGCCGTCAGTCCATCGCCATCACAGTCTATACTTCCAATAGCTGCAGGATTTGGATCACAAGGCTCGATCGGGTTTGATCCACCGTTTACTTCATCACCATCATTGATACCATCGCCATCTGTATCCGGGTTGGCAGAATCCGTTCCATTGAAATTTTCTTCGTCTGTTGTTAGTCCATCATTATCACAATCGTTTGTTCCAACTGCATCTGAATTCGGTGAACACGAATCGAGCGGATCAGAACCATTCAATACTTCATCACCATCAATTACTCCATCTTCGTCTGTATCCGCATTGTTGTTGTCGGTTCCGGCCAATATCTCGCCATCGTTGTCCAGATTGTCATCATCGCAATCGGCTGTGCCTACTGCATTGATGTTCGGATCACACGGATCGAAAGGTGATGAACCATTGTTGACCTCGTCACCATCGTTTTCGCCGTCGCCATCTGTATCCGGATTGTTCGGATCTGTTCCAATGGTTTCTTCTTCATCATTGGTCAGCCCGTCCAAATCGCAGTCGTCGGTACCTAAGCCTGAACTAATAGGATCGCATGCGTTCAGCGGGTCACTGCCTGCAGCTACTTCATCTCCATCGTTGATGGTATCTCCATCTGTATCGGGGTTTGCCGGATCGGTTCCCAACGCTGCCTCGTCGTCGGCCGTCAAGCCGTCATTATCACAATCGGCTGTGCCCAATGCCACAGGGTTTGGATCACAGGGTTCTGTGGGGTTCGAACCATTCGTTACTTCGTCGCCATCGCTTATGCCATCGCCGTCGGTATCAGGATTCGCCGGATCGGTTCCGTTGAATGTTTCATCATCGGTGATAAGACCGTCGTTGTCACAGTCGTTGCTGCCAATAGCACTTGCATCGGGTGAGCATGAGTCGAGTGGGTCAGTGCCATTCAGCACTTCATCCCCATCGGGTGCACCGTCGTTATCGGTATCCGGATTATTGTTGTCGGTACCGGCGAGAATTTCACCATCATTGTCAAGATTATCTCCGTCACAATCGGCAGTTCCTACTGCGTCGATATTGGGGTCGCAAGGATCGATAGGGGAAGAGTCGTTGTTAACCTCATCTCCATCCAGTTCTCCATCTCCATCTGAATCCGGATTGGCCGGATCTGTTCCAAGTGCAGCTTCCTCATCATTGGTCAATCCATCGAGGTCGCAATCGTCGGTACCAAGACCGGTGCTTACCGGATCGCATGCATTCAACGGATCGCTTCCACCGGCTACCTCATCCCCGTCATTCAGTGTATCGCCGTCTGTATCCGGGTTACCGGCATCTGTTCCTAAGGCGAGTTCTTCATCGGCTGTCAAACCATCGCTATCACAGTCGGTAGTTCCTACTGCGGCTGGATCAGGATCGCAAGGCTCCGTTGGATTGGTGCCTATGTTTACTTCATCGCCGTCATTAATTCCGTCGCCATCTGTATCAGGGTTGGCCGGATCGGTGGCATTAAATACTTCATCGTCGGTAGTCAAACCATCGCCGTCACAGTCGTTGGTTCCCAGTGCGCTTGCGTCGGGTGAGCATGAGTCGAGGGGATCAGTCCCATTTATAACTTCATCTCCATCTGACGCTCCATCACCATCTGTATCGGGGTTGGTGTTGTCGGTTCCTGCCAATAACTCACCATCGTTGTCGAGGTTGTCACCGTCGCAATCGGCTGTTCCCAATCCTCCGAAGTTCGGTTCGCACGGATCAAAAGGTGAAGATCCTCCTGTTACTTCGTCGCCGTCATTCACTCCGTCACCATCGGTATCCGGGTTGTTAGGGTCTGTTCCCAATGCGATTTCTTCATCGTTGGTCAGTCCATCTACGTCGCAGTCATTTGCGCCGACACCACCGCTATTAGGATCGCAAGCGTTTAATGGGTCGCTTCCGCCGGCTACTTCATCGCCATCGTTAATCGTGTCTCCATCGGTATCGGCATTACCCGGATCGGTGCCCAGGGCTCCTTCTTCATCGGCCGTGAGACCATCACTATCGCAATCTGTTGTTCCTACTGCTCCTGCGTTGGGATCACAGGGTTCTGTCGGATTGGTGCCATTGTTTACTTCATCTCCATCGTTGATTCCATCACCATCTGTATCGGGGTTGGCAGGATCAGTGCCATTGAAAGTTTCATCGTCATTGATAAGCCCGTCGCCATCACAGTCGTTCGTTCCAAGTGCTGCGGCATTAGGAGAGCAAGAATCGAGTGGATCACTTCCATTTGTCACTTCATCGCCATCGGAAGCGCCATCACCATCTGTATCCGGGTTCGTGTTGTCTGTTCCTGCCAATATCTCACCATCGTTGTCGAGGTTGTCGCCGTCACAATCGGATGTTCCAAGGGCGTTGATGTTGGGTTCGCACGGATCGATGGGAGAAGAACCTCCGGTTACTTCATCGCCGTCGTTCAACGCGTCACCATCTGTATCCGGATTATTGGGATCGGTGCCCAGCGCAGCTTCTTCAGTATTGGTCAAGCCATCAAGATCACAGTCATTGGTTCCCAAACCTGTATTAATAGGGTCGCATGAGTTTAAAGGATCACTTCCACCGGCTACTTCGTCGCCATCGTTAATTGTGTCTCCATCAGTATCGGCATTACCCGGATCTGTTCCAAGTGCACCTTCTTCATCGGCGGTGAGGCCATCGCTATCGCAATCAGAAGTTCCAACTGCTCCTGCATTGGGATCGCATGGCTCAGTGGGGTTGCTACCATTGGTTACTTCATCGCCATCGTTAATGCCATCACCATCCGTATCGGGGTTGGCCGGATCCGTGCCGTTGAATATTTCATCATCCGTATTTAGTCCGTCAACATCACAATCATTCGTTCCAACAGCTGCGGCATTGGGTGAGCACGAATCGAGTGGGTCACTTCCGTTCAATACTTCATCACCGTCGTTAACTCCATCGTTATCTGTATCCGCATTACTGTTGTCGGTACCTGCCAATAATTCCCCGTTATTATCGAGGTTATCACCGTCGCAATCCGCTGTGCCAACTGCACCGAAATCGGGATCACATGGATCAATAGGAGAGGAGCCCAAGCTTACTTCATCACCATCGTTCAATCCGTCACCATCTGTATCGGGGTTGTCGTTGAGTGTACCTAAGGCGATTTCCTCATCGTTCGTTAGTCCGTCATTATCACAATCGTTGCTTCCAAGGGCATTGATGTTTGGATCACACGGATTGTTGGGGTCTGAGCCGGCAGCTAACTCATCGTTGTCGTTGATGCCGTCGCCGTCTGTATCGGGTATTACGTTTGTTACCTCAACGAATACGTTGGCTTGGTTCGATAGTGCGCCTTCATTGTCGTTGATTGTATAAAGTATGGACGCCGTGCCCAGGAAACCGCTGGCAGGTGTAAAGGTAATTTCTCCTGTTGAGGTGTTGTAGACCCAGTCTCCTTCGGCGGTTGTAAGCGTAGTTTCTGAACCGGGAGTGAATGGATCGAGGTCAATACTTGCTATGTCAACAGCACCGTCTACATCCGTATCGTTGGCAGTAATGTCGCTGAGCGTTACGGGTGTGTTGAGGGTTGTTGAGCCAATATCGTCGTTGGCTACAGGCGGAATGTTAGGACAATCGAGCACATCGGATACGTCCGTATTCAGAATAGTAATGGTTTGGTTGGGTTCTGTGCCGGGCACAACACGTATAAGAAGGTTTGTTGAACTACCATTTCGAACCGGATATGTAACATTTACATACACAACTGAGTCGGGGGTAAGGCCTCCGAAGTGAAGAACCGAATTTCCGAATCCGCCATACCCTTCACCTGCACCTACTGTGGCTCTGTAGGATACTCGGCTCAAGTTGCAATCCAAAATTTCTGCTGTAGCGCCATTGGCTATCGCGGTAGAACCACCTCCTAAATCCCATTTGATATTCACTTTCAGATAACGCGCATTATTCAAACTGTTTTTCCAAACCTGGTTGGCGCTATTGTCCATGGTGGCGTACATATCGAGGTCACCATCGTTATCAAAGTCAACAAATGAAACGCAGTTGGCATCGGCACCCGGATTAATGCCGAGGTTAACCGGTAAGGAAGGACGCGTGAACTGAAGTGTTGCAGGATTCTGATTTAGGAAAAGGAACCCCGTAGTGAATACGTTGGCCAGATACAAATCAATGTCACCATCGTTATCGATATCACCCGCTGTAACACCATCGATATTGGCTGAACCCAGGCTGATTCCTGCTGAGGCAGCGGGCTCACCGGTTGCAACAAAAGTACTATTGTCGTTGCGCCAAATCTGGTTCGTTCCGTTGTCGCACCAAAACAAATCGAGGTCGCCGTCATTATCGAAGTCTGCCCATAGAACACCACCTTTATTACTGTTGGATGCTGTTTGATCAAATGCGTTGGCGCTGAAAGTGCCGTTACCGTTATTTTGAAAAACATCTCCGGAAGACTGGCGGCGTACGCAAATATCTACTAATCCATCGCCATTGAAATCGCCGGCTGCGGCGTAGTCACCGGTGGTGCCTGCGGTAGGAAGTCCTGTAATAGAGTTATTGACTGCAGTAAATTGACCCGAGCCATTGTTAGAAAGAATGTCGACACCAAATGCATGATCATCGACGATCAAATCCATGTCACCATCGTTGTCATAGTCAACGACGAGGATACCCTCAGCATTGATACCACCTGCAATGGAGCTGATGGTTTGATTGGGATTCTGTGTAGATGTTCCGAAGCTGAAGGCGGGGGTTGCGCCGGGTCCGTTATTTAACCAAACTTCTATTCTGTTAAAAGTATTCACCACGAAATCGGTGAATCCATCGTTATTGAAATCTCCGGCTACTGCCGAGCGTTCTTTGATGGTTGCCGAGAGCGCTTGCGCATGCGTAGAGGTCACATCGGTGAATGATGTGGCTGCGTTCGAAAAGAACAATCTGCTTCCGCTCGTTGAACTTTCGGTATTGATGACCAAATCCAAAAAACCATCGTTGTTGAAATCGGCCCAACATACACCGGCTTCTTTCGGACCGGTGGTGGCCAGACCCAATGATGCGGCCACATTGGTAAAGGTTTGAGAATAACCCGATACGCTGCTCGCGATGATTACTCCCATTAAAAATGCAATGCGCAAAAATGTCTTCATGATGAAATACACTTTAATTACTGAAGTTGGTTTAAGTAGGGTGCTGAGTGCTGCGATACCATGCACCTTATCAGTTCCAAATCAAATGGATTCTATGGAGTGAATGAGCTTAC
Organism: Flavobacteriales bacterium; assembly: GCA_046075945.1. Taxonomy (GTDB): domain Bacteria; phylum Bacteroidota; class Bacteroidia; order Flavobacteriales_D; family Sanyastnellaceae; genus JAIBBG01. Next base: position 170 of record JBJTRD010000244.1, on the reverse strand, counting down.
AAAAAGGAATGTGCTAACATCTCCTTGTTTATTCGTGAAATGTTGCAGAATACACAAGGTTTCCGCTGTGTGTGTTTTTTCCAAGCTATTTTTGAAGTATCATGAACCAAGAGAAAGTATTGAATGAATGGACTTTGAGTGAGTCACAGCGAATGGTCGATAACTGGATA
>JBJTRD010000243.1:0-3124 GCA_046075945.1 Flavobacteriales bacterium | reverse complement strand
TTTTCTCTGCGGCTTTGTAAGCGTCATCGGCTTCCTTATTCGACTTGTCTACTGCTCTCTTATAGGCCTCATCGGCTTCCTTCTTGGCCTTGTCGGCCGCAATTTTCGCAGCGCCCTTTTCAAGGGGGTTACGTGCTTTCGCCACCAAATCATCCGCTGCCTTGTAAGCGGTGTCCTTACCCTTTTTAGCCAGGGCTTCGCCTTCTTTTTTAGCCTTATCGCGCACTACTGCGGCATCTGCCAATAGCTTTTCTCGCTGCGCTTTGGCCTCGGCTACCAGCCGTTCTTTCTCGGCAATGGCTTTCTCGAGGGCTTCGTTCTTGAGATTGTTGAGCTGTTCTTTTACTTCAGCAATGGCTTGCTCTTTTATCGATGCAACAGCGTCTTCGCCCAGAGCTTTGCTCGTTACGGTAATTTTTGGGTCGGTAACCGTTCCTGTTATAACCGCTATCACATTCACCTTGGAGCCTACACTTAAATTGGAACCCAGCTTCTTGTTGAGCTCTCCTATCCAGGTGTTAGCCTGCTGCATAGCGCCGGAAGGAAACATGGTCATGGGCACATCCATTTCCACATTGTAATTGATGGCTAGATCGAGCGTGGTGTAGCCCGAGACTTTCATAGGCATGCCATCAATGAGTTTTACTGTGAACGGATCGACCGTGATAGTGCCGTTCGCAATCTTGAACGATACATTGACATCGCCCACATTTTGGGGCTGCTTCAACTTGTCAAAGTTTATTTTGTCGGCAAGCTTGACCAACGGTGCGAAATCCTTCACCACTACCGCCTTAGTAGCGAGTTTGCCACCTCCGTTCACAGTCGCATGGATGGGCATCATGTCCTGGCTCAGCGTGCATTGCATGTTGAGCTGGGTGCTGAATTTTCCGTTGCAGGCTTTCGCTACGGGGGCCATCTTTTCAATGGTCACAAACTGCGTAGCTGCTTTGTTGATGTCCATATTCTGAATGTCGAAAAGGAAATCCATCTTCGGCGCTTGCAGGTTCTGCGCATTGTATTGGCCCGTCATCGAAACGGTTCCGTCAATCACATTCATTCGAAGATTGTTGAGTGACGCAATCTGATTGCGCAACGCGATAACACCCTGCACGTTGGTGATCTCACTCACATCGTAGATCATCCTCGCAAAGTTGGCGTTGAGTGTGAAGTCAATGTTGCCAGGCAGTTCAATAGGGCTCGCTGCCGAAGTATCAGTAGCCGCAGGCGCTGTTTCTGTGGTATTTGTTGTAGCATCGTCAGTCATAAACTCATTCAAGTCCATGAGGGCAGAACTAACATTGAATGATCCTACGAGCAACGAGTCGTGCAGTGCGTAGGCAAGGTAACGTTCTATTTTTCCGGAAGCTTGCAAATCGCTCTTGCCAATGCGCGCATCGAATCCTTGCAAATCGATAAACTGCGGAGTGAAATTGAATACGGCTTTGTTTACCTGCAAATCGTAGGGTAGGGAGTCGCTTTGGAAAAGGACATTCTGAATATCGATCAACCCTTTGGCATCGAAACCTTCATAGTTTCCGCTTTCGACCACACTGTAATGCCCTTTCATGGATACATCGGCATTGATGATTCCGTGCACTTCGTCGCCTTTTTCGAGAGGGATAAATTCTTTGACGTTGTCGAGGTTAACAAGGGCCTTGCATGCAAAATCAATAAATGGGTCACTTTCAGGCGTTCTCAGGTGCAACGTCATATCGATAGGATTGGCAGCCATTTCGAGATGAAACTTGTCGATGTCGACAGTGGTCTTGTCTTCGTCATTCATATCGGCATACACGTTCGCTTTTACGTTAATGTTTTCCACGCTCTTGGGCAGATCGGGATATTTGAATCGTGCCTGGTCGATGGCTAAATCAAGTCCGATTGCAGGCATGCTATTGTCGTTGTAAGTGCCACGTACAAAACCGTTAAATGTTAGATTTCCTGAAGCGTCGACCCCTTGCACATCTTTCGCGAACTCCAGCGGCACCATCGATAGAAATTGCTTGAAGTCATTCTTCAGTGCATTGAAGGAAATATCCATCTCGATGTCTTCACCGGGCATCGCTACCCAGCCTTGTGCGCCGAGTTCGAGGGCGTTGAGTTGAATTTTATTGCCGGCCAGGGTGTATTTGCTGTTCTTCATGTCCATGTCGATGTCGGCTTGTAAATCGGCCTTTACTTCATTTAGGTAGGTAATACCATCGAACCAAAAGGTCGCTTTCTCGGCATGTGTGGTCGTAACAAGTTTGAACAAATCTTGGGTAAAATCGCCGGAGCCTTCGTGGTTAAGCCCTTCGAATTTCATGATCATGGGCATGGTTCGATCGTCGTAGTTGATTTTGCCATTGGTAATATAATATTCGTTGAGCTTCATCTTGAATGCGCCCCCTTCTTCGGTGGGTGCCTCCTTCACGTTGCTTGTATCTTCTTTTGCGATATCGATGTTGGATGAACCATCTTCGGCAAAACGGATATCGAGGATCGGATCGACCAGGCCAAAACGTTTCACTACGATTTCATCTCCGAATAAACTTTTCACATCAACCACCACCTCGAGGCTTCCGATGTTGGCTAGGCGAACGCTGTCGAAGGGAGCCACAGTATTATCGACTGTCAGACCTTCTACACTTACGCGAAGATTCGGGAAGTTGCGAATGAGCGATAGACTCACATCGCTCCAGTTGATGCGGGCATTGAGGTTGTCGTTGGCCGCTTGTTTAATGGCGCTTTCTATTTTTCCTTTAAAAAGAAACGGTGCAACAAGTAAAAACAAGAACAATACACCGAGCACAATGCCGGTCCATTTGAGGGCTTTTTTCATAGTGTAAATTTCTAACTACAAATGAAAGAAAAGAGCGTGAATCCTCGAGGGCAGGGAAGGGAGGAGTTGTGCACAAAAGGGGCGAAGTGCTAGACGGCACTCGCATCCCTAGGTAGCTCGGATAAAATTTTCATGACTATTTAGTATTTGAAAGTTAACTCGCGCTCGAAGCTTTTGTCCAATTCTAAGATGTCTATAATGTAATAGCTATCAGTAGGTTCTGTTGGATAAGGCTTCCGATAAAGTTTACTATCACTTTTATATCCGTAGATGACTTTATATTCTTTGCCACGAGTCAATTTT
>JBJTRD010000242.1:0-5048 GCA_046075945.1 Flavobacteriales bacterium | reverse complement strand
CTTACCACTTAAATCTTTCAGCAAGTAAAAAAGACGCGATTTCACGGTGCCTTCACTAACACGCATGATTTCGCTGATTTCCATAATGCTCATTTCCTGAACAAATCGCAACTCGAATGTTTCGCGTTTTACTTCGTCGAGTTGAGCAAGCACACTTGCCAGCTGTTCCATAAATGATTTGCGATCCATTTCTTTCTGCGCAACCGGCGCTGCAATGCCCGGCGCTTCTGCCTTCAATGTTTGCTGGGCCTCCTTTCTCACCTCCACTTTCGCATATTCATTTTTACACATATTGTGCGCAACGCTATACAACCATGTTTTGAAGGGGCGGGCAGGATCGTATAAATGCGGTTTCTGATAAACTTTTGTAAAGAGCTCTTGAGTGAAGTCGCGCGATTTCTCCTTTTCATTCCACAGCATGCGATAGAAATAATTATACATGAGCTTTCCATATCGACTATACAACTCTTCAAAGGCACGCTGGTTTTGCTGCCCTACAAGCAACATCAGTTGCTCGTCGTGTTCATGTTGATATGTCCGTTTACTTAACCGCATCGGTTTATTTCGATCCCGGAAGTTCATCGCTCTCACCCACACTTACTGCTATTTCTGCATATTTCTTTTTCAGTGCTGCATAATCATCGGAGTAATCCAAACGCCTTGCATATCCGGCCAACATAGCTACAGGCACCAGATAATTTGCATTTAAACTGTACCCTGAAGTCATGTAATTCTTAGCACATCGAGTCCACCATCCTGTGTACATTGATTTTACGTTGGAAAGCGGTTCCGCTGAATATTTAAAGGCCAATCCCGTGCAATAAAGATCCGAAGCCAAGTCTGCAATCATTTCTCTGTCGGCGGCAAGCGATACATACACCGGATGTTTGTCGGCCAGCAGCCGAATTCCTTTTACTCCATCTTTTTCCATTTCGATGGCCGACTTCATTCTATCAAAAAAAGCATCGTCCTTGAGCCAATCGGCATGAATGACGCGCACATCGGTGCGCATGCCTTTTAAATACTGCAGAATAATAACAGGGTACGTATCGCCTTTGCTTCCGGTGATAAGAACTGCATTCACCTCCACACTGCTGAGCAGATTCGAGGCATATTCCAATTTGTCGGGACCATAGGCGCCGGTGGAGGCCAATTGCATACAGGCCGATTGAATTGCATTTGCATCGCCCCGGATGCAGGCTTTCCAAACCAGCTCCTCGGCGTCTTGAACCTTCATAGGGTTTTGAGAAAACGACACAAGGCTTGCCATGACAAGCAAGCTTAAGGTGGATATGGTGTTTACTAATCGCATGATATTATCAAATCCGAAGCGTTCATACAGGCAACGCAGCGATAGGTTCAATACAAGTTAATCAACCAACCCAAACAACGACCTAAATTCCTGTACCATAATAGCGGTTGCTCCCCAAAGTGTGTGACCATTTATGTCAAAATATCCACTTTCGAATGTTCGCTCATATTTCGAAACAAATATGGGCTTTTTCGAAATGATTCCGCCCTCCAAGAACCGCACGATTGGGTATTCTATCCATTGCACTACTTCCGATTCATTCAGGGAAAATATTGGGTTTTCGGGCCCAATAGCTATAAATGGCTGCACGACGAAGTGACTGGGTGGGATGTACAATGCCGATAATTCACCGAGCAGTTCCCATTGGTGCGGTGGCACTCCCACCTCTTCGTGTGCCTCGCGCAAGGCAGCTTGCAAATGCGTTTCTCCGGGCTCGAGTCGACCGCCGGGAAAAGACAGCTGATCGCTATGAACTCCTTGCCCCGAAGGGCGCTTCATAAATGCAGTATGCCATTGGTTGTTTCGCCGAAATAAAGGAAAAATAACGGCACTTTCTCGTGCCGGAGGATCCATGGCTCTGGCCTCTTCCGGCGACGGACGCGGATAGCCTATGATTTGATTGGCATGCGTGGCCATCGATTCAAGGCCTTCCAGCCTCCTTTCAACTTCTTGAATGAAACCATCCGTTAGCCTCATTCGCACGGCGAGTTCACATCAAATGCATAGCAACCTTTCCAAACCTGACTTCCCCAAAAGTTTCCTTCGATGTCGGTCTGTTCGTTGAATACTGAAACGTCTGTGCCCTTCATGATATCAGACTCGGCCGATATTCGGAAATTACCTTCGTCGGAATTGCAGAAGAATGGCGCCTGATTGTTTATCATGCTTTCGAAATGATTACCATCGTCCTCCACGCTTTCATCGGTATCGACCAGGCAATAACGGAAGCGATAGTTGGCCACACCTTCCTCATTGAGATCCAACAAAAACTCATTGAAATCGGATAGAAATGCATTGTTGCCAAACATGATGCAGTTGTTGAACGTGCTCTCGTAAATTTCCCTCACCTGAATATTCTGATAAATGTCTTCGTAGTAATTGTTCAGCACGAAGGTGGGCGTCTGACGACTGTTGTCGCTGCCATAATTCGCAAAGGTGCAATTGTCCATGCGAAAACGCCCGCCGAGACCGAAATAAGCTGCCTGCTGTCCACAATCTGAAATCAATAAGTTCTTACCACTGACAGAAGCTCCCTGGCATAGCAGGCCAATGCCAGCCATGTTGCTGATTTTTGTATTACGGATGTCGACGGAGTAATTCACTCCGGCATAACCTGCGCCGGTAGTATCGACCTGAATACCGATGTTGCCATTGCGCAGCTCTGCATATTCGATGGTCGATCCCGGACTTTGGAAAATCCAGATTCCACCGCGCACAATGCTGGCAATTTGAGGGCCCATGGCGGTTTCGTAGGGACAGTCGAGCTGTATGCCCCATTGCCCCGGTATATCGTCGTAGTAAGGTTCGAGCCTATCGCCCTGAAAAACGACCTCCTCGCCTAAGTTGCCATCGATTTCAATGCGCCCTTTGTACACGTATATACCCGATTTACCATGACAATAGACCTGTGTTCCCGGATTGATGTGAAGTGTCGCCCCTTCATCTACCGCGAGTATGCCATAGATAACGTGCGGCAACTCATTGGTCCAGACTTCTGTTGTTCCGGTTGGGATGATGTAACTAAATGGTTCGGAGCATGAGTTGAGGCCACCATGAAAAAAAGCATTTTGGCCCCACGCCTGTAACAAAACAGTCTGCTCGTTGCCATTCAAACGAAAACGAATTCTATCTTCCACGATAAACGGAAGACTTGCATCTTGTGGATCGATAGTTACCTCCACAAAAATGAAAATGCTATCGTTTGGTAAAATTTCAATCCCTTCCTGCACAGGTCCGTCTAAGCCATCGATGTTAATTCGAAACTGCGAGTTAGTGCCGGTTTCAAGAGCAATTTCATCAATACGAACCGACTCGTTGTACGGATTTCGAACACGCAGATATTGCGTGGCACTGCCAATAGTCGAGAAAACGGTATCGAAAAATACGGTATCGTTCGAAAACTCCAGCTGCGCAGATGAGTCCTGATTAAATCGCTCCTTTCTGCATTGCACCAAACCAATGGCGGCAACAAGAAGACACAACCACAAAAAGAAAATTTTCTGCTGCATAGTTTGATTGCAAAGATGATAGGAATTGAAAAAAATTATGCAACAATTTTTCAATTGCGCTTGCATCAAATGTTGAATACTTGACATCGTCACAACGTACGTTTTACCTCAATAACCCTTTCTTTTGCAGCTATGTGCTTTGGGAAACGTTTGCCCTTTCTTTCTTGGTCTCTGAGTTTGCTACTCATGGGCATCATTGCGTCGTGCGGTGAAAATGGCTCGTCACAACCACCGCTAACAGATAATGACAGCACAGGCATCTCAACCTCCGGGGCCATTATGCTGCAAGGCAACATCGTCGTCATTCCTCCCCCAGCCTTATTGTCACACATCATTACTTCAGAGTCTATACCCTTCGAATCAGCAGCGCTTTCTGATCCCAACCATCCTGAACAATGGATTCACGAATCCAAAAAAGCACTTAACCTGGGCGTTTTAGGAGCCGACTTATCCTACGTTATCAATCATAAAAAAAGCAATGAAGTGCCCATTTATCTCGCGGGTATTCGAAAGTTGACGGAGGACCTTGGTATTTCGCAAGATGTAAAGCCGGAACTTCTTAATCAAATCGAGGCCGGAATCAATGATCCTCATCTAATGCTTGGCTTACAAAGTGTCTTTTTTCACAATCTGGAAGACTATCTTAAAGCTAAAAACCGGAATCATATCAATACATGTATACTTCTAGGCGGCTGGGTCGAGTCGCTTCATCACTTGGCTTCAACCACCGATACGACGAGAAATACTTCGCTTCATCAGTTACTTGCCGAACAGTGTTACTCAGTTCAGGGAATTAGAGCATTGGCAAATTCCATCCAGCAGGAGTCACTGGGCGAGGTTAAGAATGCGATCCTCAGTTTATGCTATGTAATGGATAGAATACCACACGCGTATGAATATAATGAACCATTGCATAATTCGGTTGAATCTATAAGTTACCTTCGAAGTAATTCAAATGTTCAATGCACTCCGGAAATACTGGCAGAAGTCATTAGGCGTGTCGGAGATATTCGAAAATTAATTCTTACCCCTTGAGAAGTATTTTATTCAGTATACAATTGGTTTTAATTGCATGCAGTGGACTTGCTCAATGCGAAGAATCTGTTCGTGCTGCAGAATTAGCACTTGGAAATCAGTTCATCGCCGATCCGAAATATCTTGAGGCGAAATTGGAAGAGGGAGATACCCTTTCGTTTGAAACTGTTTGGCACGCCAAAAACACCTACCGCATTGCCACTTCCGCCAATCAAAACCAGCGAATCAACATGCTACTGTTTGATGAAAACGATAACCTGCTTTACGACAACTCCAATTTTGGTTTTGCGGAGGGATGGACTTTTTTCGTTGAACACAGTATGACCGTGCGATGTGTTATAAGATCATTGAGCAAGGATAAAACGCCATTTTGCCTGACGGTAATAAACGGTTTTAAAAAGTAATAAATACAGGAGTGCTACCTTTTTCGAACTTTAAGACATAATGCCATGAACGCAGGAATATTAAAAGCA
>JBJTRD010000241.1:0-2601 GCA_046075945.1 Flavobacteriales bacterium | reverse complement strand
CCGGAATTTGAATGTGTTGAAATAGTCGAGCAAACCTGCGCGAAACGAGGAAGAACCTATTATATATTCAAGTTGTGCCAGGTATACTTCACCCTTCTCGTAAGCAGCGGTTCCGTAGGCGTAGTTAGTTATATAATGATCGGCATGCGTGTCGAGTGCTTCTTCTTTGCCTTCGCGCACAATGTCGAAATAACCGTTAAAAGCAGCTTTGTGACCGCTGGGCATGCCTGAACGGAAGAGATAGTCCATAGTTTCCTGCGTTGCAAAGCTTGTGAATCCTTCGTCCATCCAGCAGTACAAACTTTCGTTAGTACCAAGCACGCCCTGGTACCAAGAGTGTGCTGCTTCATGGACAGTCACGCCGGTGAGGCTTGGCAGTTTGCGGTTACCAGTTATCAGCGTCGCCATGGGATACTCCATTCCGCCATCACCACCTTGAATAATGGAGTAGTCGGAATAAGGATATTTGCCGTAATTATTACTCATGAATGTAAATGCCTTCACGGCTAAAGGCTGTAGGTCTTTCCAATTCTGAACGAAGTCGGTATTTTTCTGATAAAAGAAATGAAGCATCGGCCCATCGGGCACTTGTGCCTGATCGTGTGCATAGTCGGGATCGGCGGCCCACACGAAGTCGTGCACGTTATTGGCCCTGAAGCGCCAGGTGTTTTTATCACCTGCTTGTGGCTTGAGCTTGGTGCCTTCTGCCACATATCCGCAACCGATTTCGCCGGCATTTTGTAACACACCGGTTCCTGCAATCACATACTTCTTATCCATGGTTATGTTCACTTCGAAGTCACCCCAGACGCCATAAAATTCGCGTCCGATGTATGGATTGGCGTGCCATCCACGCGAGTCGTACTCGCACATCTTCGGATACCATTGGCTCATGCTGTAGTCGATGCCTTCGCTGTTATCTCTTCCAGAGCGACGTATTTGAAGAGGAGATTGTCCTTCAAAGTCGAGTTCGAAGGATGCTTTTCCGCCGGGCGAAATCGGTTTGGCAAGTGTTACTTCCAAAATAGTTTCGCTTTCAACGGCATCGAGCACTTTGCCGTCTTGTTGAATGCGCGTCACGTGCAGGTAACCGTATTCCTCAGGCTTGAGTTTCGATATGCGGTCAGATACCCGTCCGTCGGGATCTACGATGGTTTGCGAACGCACATCCATGGCGCTTCCGGGCTGAAAGGCGTTATTGTACAAGTGAAAGAACACCTTTGTAATCACATCAGGTGAGCTGTTGGTGTATATGAGGCGCTCCTTACCTGTATAGCGGTGATTTGTGTGATTGAGGTTCACGTCGATGGCGTAGTTGACGCGCTGTTGCCATGTAGCTTGTTGGGCAGCTGCGCTGCACATAGCGGTTATTCCGAGTAGGAAGAAAATGATTTTTTTCATAGTAATGTTTGCGGCCTAAAAGTAGTCAGCACCGCTTGAAATAAGTGCATGAATCCATTAGTTGCGAAGAAAGTGAAGCCTATGGATCATGACTATCCTTCCATTCCTCCTTCGTTTTGTTTCATATTCTTGCGCTTGAAGAGTGTTGCATCTACCTTACCGAATTTCCAACCAAAATTGAATCGAAATAGTTGCCAGTCGCGACGTTTGAAGGTGTCCTGAACAAAAATGTCGGTTTCGCTATGTGTATATTGGACACGGGTGCGCAAAACATCCTGGATGGACAATGTGAAGGTCATGTTTTTATTTTTACCAAACTCTTTCTTTACCGACAAATCCAGACCGTAGGTAGGCTCAACGTACCCTTGCACCGTATTCTCGGTTCCGCCCCACATGCCGCCGCCACCGCCGCCCATGCGACCACCGCCACCACCCCCTCCGTCTACACCACCGGCACGGTCGCTGGATCCAACTGTCAGAGCCTTTCGACTGCTGTAGTCGAACAATGCCTGGAACGTAATCGCTTTGGGTAACTTGAATATGGCATTGGCTTTTGTCCACCAGCTCGATTGGTTGTTGGTGAGCGTGGGACTGATATTCGTACCATCGATGGCGGAATTGTAGAGGTTGAGGTTCATAGTTAAATCGAACCATTTAGTGATACTGGTGCGGCTAACCAACTCCAGGCCCAAAGCGGTGCTGCTGGATGCATTATCATACGTATTCACAACAATGTCGCGCTGCATGATAGGGTTGAACTCGGTTACCTGATTACGAATAGTCAAATTGGTGATATAGCGAGCGTAGGCTGTTGCGATGAATACATTCTTTTTATTGTAAGACTTTTGATAGCTCAACTCCGCAAGGTGAGTGAACTCCGGCTGTAGTTCAGGGTTTCCGCGGCTCACATTCAAGCTATCGCTATAATCCACAAAAGGTATAAGCTGCATGAACGAGGGACGATTCACTTTGCGAGAAAGAGCCAATTGTACATCTTCCGTTTCGCTCATCACCCGTGTAAGATAGAGCGAAGGAAAAAGACTAATTGGATACTGCACTTTGAACGTTAGTGTTGTATCGCGCAATCTACCGGCGTAATTGCTGCTTTCAGCGCGCAGACCAACTTGATATTTCCACTTCTCGGCATTTTTGGACAGGGTGCCATAGGCGGCATACACCTGGTCTACAAATTCATAGTTT